>CALRUV010000263.1:0-4981 GCA_943371455.1 Chitinophaga pinensis
CGTATGGGTGAGCTCTTTACCGGATTTGCAGGTAATGTACCCCAAATAAAAATTGTAAATACTTCCAGTTTGAAAGTTGTAGCAGAAATACCTGAAAATTATGCGGGCAAAGTAAATAAAGGTTCATTGCTGGTGGTTAGTTTACCAGATATCAACAAAACGTTCAATACTAGTATTAATATTTTAGGCAAAGTAATTGACCAGAATAACCGTTCATTTCATGCAGAGGCAAAACTTCCTTCAGATCCTTCTATCCGTCCAAACCAGATAGCCATGGTAAAAATTCAGGATTATGCTTCGGCCAATGCTATTGCTATTCCAGTAAATACAGTAGGTACAGACGAAAAAGGCAAGTATGCATTTATTGCTGTTTCGGAAGGCAATAAATTAATTGCCAGAAAAAAGCAGATCCTAGTTGGTGAACTTAACGATAGTTTGATTGAAATAAAAAGCGGTATTGCGGAAGGTGACCAATTAATTACGGAAGGATTTCAGAGCTTATACGACGGACAAGTGCTGAGAATTACTTTAAAAAAGGGATAACCATCCCAGCTAATAGAAATAATGTTTCTGGAAAAAGAACCATAGCTGACTTATAAAATAAATAAAAATGCATCCATTCATAGAAGGTGTTGCCAAAAAATTCAAACAGTTTAAACCTACCAGTTGGGCAGTTGACAACCGTACGGCGATCTATATCATCACATTATTGATATCGCTTTATGGCCTTAATAAATTTAACACCTTACCCAGGGAACAGTTCCCGGATATTGTAGTGCCTACCATTAGTATCAATACCGTTTATTTTGGTACATCTCCTAAAGACATAGAGAACCTAGTAACAAGACCTATTGAAAAACAGTTAAAAGGTATCAGCGGTGCCAAAGTGAATAAAATTGAATCCACTTCGCAACAGGATTTCTCACTCATCATTGTGGAGTTCGATACTGACGTTAAAACCGAAGTGGCAAAGCAGAAAGTAAAGGATGCCATTGATAAGGCACAGACAGATTTGCCTACAGACCTTACGCAGTTACCCAATGTACAGGAATTCGACTTTAGTGAAATGCCCATTATGTACGTGAATGTGAGCGGAGAATTTGATGGAATGACCCTAAAAAGATATGCGGATAAAATGCAGGACAGATTTGAAGAACTGACTGAAATTAACCGTGCTGATATTGTTGGTGCCCCGGAAAGAGAGATACAGATTAATGTGGATCCTTTTAAAATGCAGGCTTCTAAATTGTCTTTCACAGATGTTGCCAACGCCATTAGTTATGAAAACAGAGATATTAGTGGTGGATTGATTGAGGTAGGCGAAATGAAAAGATCTATCCGTATTAAAGGCCAGTTTCTATCTGCAATGGATATGCAGAATATCATCGTAAAAAATCTTCAGGCTGCCCCTATTTATTTAAAAGATGTAGCCCAGATCATCGATACCGTAAAGGAAACAGAAAGTTATGCCCGTTTAGACGGCAAAAATGTAGTTACCCTCAATATCGTAAAGCGTAGTGGTGAAAACCTGATCAACGCTGCCGAAAAAATACATGGCATTGTTGCCGATATGAAGGAAAAGAAAATCCTTCCGCCCAATTTGAATATTGTAATTACCGGAGACCAGAGTATCACCACAAAAACCTCCTTTAATGATTTAGTGAATACGATCATCATCGGATTTATCCTGGTATTAATAGTATTGATGTTCTTTATGGGTGTAACCAACGCCTTTTTTGTGGCATTGAGTGTGCCTTTAAGTGTATTTGTGGCATTCCTTTTCCTGCCACTGGCAGATTCAATTGTAGGTACACATGTTACCCTTAATTTCATTGTATTATTCGCTTTGCTTTTTGGACTGGGTATCATTGTGGATGATGCTATTGTGGTGATAGAGAATACACACCGAATTTATAATAATGGAAAAGTACGTATTGAACGCGCCGCTAAAGAAGCATCGGGGGAAGTATTTATTCCGGTACTTGCCGGTACCTTAACTACGCTGGCACCATTCTTCCCCTTACTGTTATGGAAAGGATTGATAGGTAAGTTCATGATCTATCTGCCCACCATGCTAATACTTACTTTGGCTGCCTCTTTGATTGTTGCTTTTATCATGAACCCGGTATTTGCCGTAAACTTCATGAAGCCCGAAGGAAGAGAATACGACTCACCCAAAAAAGAGCTGTTCAAGAAACCTTTCTTCTGGACAATTATTGCTTTTGGTGTGCTGCTAAATCTGGCGTCATGGCATGGATTCGGTAATTTCTTATTAGTGATGGCGGCATTAATGGTATTCAACAGATTTATTTTGCGGGATGTGATTCATAACTTCCAGGAGAAAGTATTACCCGGCGTAATGAACAGGTATGAAAAATTATTGCACTGGGTATTAAAAGGAGCAAGACCTACCCGTATGTTATTATGGATGTTCCTCTTATTCCCTATTTCTTTGTTTATGCTGATACTGAGGAATAATCCTAAGCCCTTCTTCCCCAGTGGCGATCCGAATTTTGTTTATGTATACCTGAAAATGCCGGTTGGTACAAAAACAGAAGCTACTGATTCTATCACTAGAATATTAGAAGCGAAAGTGCAGAAAGTGCTGGCAAAAGAAAAACCAGGCAAACCTGGTTCTATTGTAGAAAGTGTAATTACCAATGTTGCTATTAGTGCAAACAGCCCTGAAGATAATAACAGAAGTACCCAAAGTAACTTGGGAAGAATACAGGTTTCTTTTGTGCCATTTGAAAAAAGAGAGGGTAAATCAACTGCGCCCATTTTACAAGAAATTCGTGATCAGATGAAAGGTATTCCTGGCGCCAACATTGAAGTTGGCCAGGAAAATGCCGGCCCGCCAACAGATCCACCTGTTAATATAGAAATCACCGGAGATAATTTTGATGAGATAGCCAAAGTTGCCTATGACCTTCAAAACCACTTAGACACAAACCGTATCCCGGGAATGGAAGGATTGAAAATGGATATCGATCTGCAAAACCCGGAAATCAGCATCAATATTGATCGGGAAAGAGCTTTGCGCGAAGGCATCAGTACCGCGCAAATAGGCATGGAAATCAGGGCAGCAGTATTCGGTAAGGAAGCCAGTAAATTAAAAGATGGGGAAGATGAATATAAAATTCAGATTCGTTATAACCAATTACAACGTAATAACATTAACGACCTGATGAATATGCGTTTAACATTCCGCGACTTTGCTACCATGGCCATTAAGCAGGTACCTTTAAATGCAGTAGCTACCGTAGATTATACCAATACTTCCGGTGTGGTAAAAAGAAAAAATGTAAAACGTACCATTCAAATACAATCGGGTGTAACGGACCCATCTTTAACCGGACCAATCAATGCAGAATTAAGTAAAAAAATAATAGACTTCAAACAAAAGTCTAAAATCCCTGCTGATGTGAGTATCAAACAAACTGGCGAAAGCGAACAGCAACAGGAAACACTTAGCTTCCTGGGTACTGCACTGTTAACGGCGCTATTACTGATTTTCCTGATATTGGTTTTACAATTTAATAGTTTGAGTAAACCATTTATCGTATTAACAGAAATATTCTTCTCCATCATTGGTGTATTTATAGGTTATGCCATCACAGGCATGTCTATGGCAACTATCATGGTGGGTGTGGGTGTTATTGGATTAGCGGGTATCGTTATTAAAAATGGTATCCTCTTAATTGAATTTACAGATGAATTACGCAGCAGAGGCTATAAAACAAGGGCAGCAGCCATTGAAGCAGGAAAGATTCGTATTATACCAGTGATGCTTACTGCATTGGCAACCATGCTGGGTCTTTTACCATTAGCTGTAGGATTCAACATTAATTTTGTAACCCTATTCCAGGAATTTAATCCGCATATCTTCTTTGGTGGAGAAAGCGTGGTTTTTTGGGGACCGCTAAGCTGGACCATCATTTTCGGATTGATCTTCGCATTCTTCTTAACATTGATCATGGTACCAAGCATGTACCTCATCAGTGAAAGACTAAGAAGACCAATGCAACAATTCTATGGAACCAAATTTGTGGCTTTACTAGGCTTTCTCGGACCATTCTTCTTTATTACTGTTGGAATCATGTTCCTGGTGAGAAGGATTCAGGGCAAGAAAGTTTGGATGGGTAAAATGAAAGTGGCTACTATTAAAATTTGATCTGATTTTTTTGATTTTTTTAATAACAGACCGCCCTATTTTGGGGCGGTTTTTTTTGCCACAGATTACACAGATTGCACTGAATAAAGAGATTAAAAAGAAAATACTGCGTAATTGTACGCTAAATAATCTGTGAAAATCTGTGTAATCTGTGGCTAAAAAAGATGCCCAACCCTAACAACATTTACCACTTACAGGAGGAAACAAAAACGATAATAGGAATTGCATTTGAAATTCACAAAAACCTAGGAAATGGTTTTCTTGAGATTGTATATAAAGATGCAATGGAGTATGAAATGAAAAGCAGAGAGATTTTTTATGAAAGAGAAAAAGAGTATAAGATTACTTATAAAAATATCATCCTGCCACATAAATTTTTTGCCGACTTCATTATTTATAACAAGTTGATACTAGAAATTAAAGCGCAAAATGGAATAGTTAATGCACATTATTCTCAAACATTAAATTACTTAAAAGTATCAGGTTGTAAGGTTGGGCTCATTTTAAATTTTGGCGAACCCTCTTTAATGATAAAACGTATTGTCTTTTAAAAGAAAAGAAGCCTTTTATACCGTTCATCCCATTTTGATTTTTTCACCCCCCTCTACTTCTTTAATTTCATACAAAAATCACAACATGATACGTAATCACGAGATCGACTACCGAATTTTTGGTGAAGAAATGCAATACGTAGAACTGGAACTAGACCCCAATGAAACCGTAATTGCTGAACCAGGTGCATTTATGATGATGAACGACGGCATTACCATGGAAACTATTTTTGGTGATGGTAGTGCTCAACAAAAC
>CALRUV010000264.1:0-4964 GCA_943371455.1 Chitinophaga pinensis
TCATTTTTAAAATGACTGATTTATAGCGTGATAATATATCCTAGAATCCCCATTGGGCCTACTTAACCAAAAAATATCACTGTTTTTCCTCTCAATCCTTGTAAATTCGCAACTCGTTTTGCCTATTTAATCATTAAAACGCAGTATTCATGAGCACAGTAAAAGTAGCAATCAACGGTTTTGGACGTATTGGCCGTTTAGTTTTTCGTCAGATTTATAATATGGAAGGTATTGAAGTAGTGGCCATTAACGACCTGACCAGTCCTAAAGTATTGGCACATCTTTTAAAGTACGATAGCGCTCAAGGCCGATTTGAAGGTGCTACTGTAACCTCAACTGACGATTCTATTGTAGTAAACGGTGAAACCGTTAAAATATATGCACAGAAAGATCCGGCACAAATTCCTTGGGGTACCCATGGTGTTGATGTAGTGATTGAATCTACCGGATTCTTTACCGATAAGGATAAAGCCGCTGCTCATATCACCGCAGGTGCTAAAAGAGTCGTAATCTCTGCTCCAGCAACCGGCGACCTGAAAACAGTAGTATTCAATGTTAACCATGCCATTCTTGATGGTTCTGAAACCATCATTTCTTGTGCATCATGTACAACCAACTGTTTGGCACCAATGGCCAAGGTTTTGAACGATCATTATGGTATTGTAACAGGTATCATGACCACTATTCACGCTTATACCAACGACCAAAACACATTGGATGCACCACACCCTAAGGGCGATCTTCGTCGTGCAAGGGCTGCTGCTGCTAATATAGTTCCCAATAGCACCGGTGCTGCCAAAGCAATCGGACTGGTATTGCCTGAATTAAAAGGCAAACTCGATGGTTCTGCACAGCGTGTACCTACCATTACCGGTTCACTTACAGAATTAACAGTTATCCTGGGTAAAAAAGTAACCGATATAGAGATCAATGCTGCCATGAAAGCGGCCAGCAACGAAAGCTTCGGTTACAATGAAGACGATATTGTAAGCACTGATATCATCGGTACCCATTTCGGTTCTTTATTTGATGCAACACAAACCAAAGTAATGACCGTTGGTGATACACAAATGGTGAAAACCGTTAGCTGGTACGATAATGAAATGAGCTATGTTAGTCAGCTTGTTCGTACAGTAAAATATTTCGCAGGTTTGATCTCTTAATAAATTTGATCCCGCTTTGGCGGGAGAAAATGTGGTAATTTGAAAATGCAGGAGCATGATTGAATTACCACATTTTTCATTAAATCATTCATTTTCAAATTTGCACACTTTCAAATTTTCAAATTCCTCTCATGAGTAAATTTACTACCCACAACTTCGCCGGCCAAAAAGCCCTGATTCGTGTAGATTTTAACGTGCCTTTAGATGCTGAGTTTAATATAACGGATGATACGCGCATGCGCGCTACGATACCCACTATTCAGAAAATTCTTGCAGATGGTGGAAGTGTCATTTTAATGAGCCATTTGGGGCGACCAAAAGATGGGCCTACCAATAAATATTCATTGCAACACCTCGTTAAACATTTGATTGCTTTGCTGGATGGTGCCACTGTAAAATTTGCAGATGACTGTATTGGTCAGGAAGCAACAGATAAATCAGCAGCCCTGCAAGCAGGCGAAGTATTATTGCTGGAAAACCTCCGTTTTTATAAAGAAGAAGAAAAAGGTGATAAAGACTTTGCAGAAAAACTCAGTAAGCTGGGAGATGTGTATGTTAATGATGCATTCGGAACAGCACACCGTGCACATGCATCTACTGCAGTTATTGCACAATTTTTTCCCGGTGATAAAAAAATGTTCGGCATGGTGATGGATGGAGAAGTGGCCAGTGCAGAAAAAGTAATGCATAAAACCGAAAAGCCTTTTACAGCTATTATAGGTGGAGCTAAAGTGAGTGATAAGATCCTGATCATCGAAAATCTTTTAGAACGTGCAGACAATATCATCATTGGTGGTGGTATGGCTTATACCTTCATGAAAGCACAAGGCGGTCATATCGGCAGTTCACTCTGTGAAGAAGACCGTTTAGATACTGCTTTGGAATTGTTGAAAAAAGCAGAAGCAAAAGGTGTATGTATCCATCTCCCAGCTGATTCAGTTATTGCAGATAAGTTCTCAGCCGATGCAAATATTTCTACTGCCCCAAGTCATGAAATTCCATCAGGATGGATGGGTCTTGATATTGGAGCCAATGCTTGTGAACAATTCGCCAATTGTATCAAGCACTCAAAAACGATTCTCTGGAATGGCCCAATGGGTGTTTTTGAAATGGAAAAATTTCAGCATGGCACCAAAATGATTGCAACGGCCATTGCAGAAGCCACCCAGTCAGGCGCTTTCTCCCTTGTTGGCGGGGGCGACAGTGTTGCAGCCATCAACCAGTTCGGCTATACAGATAAAGTAAGTTATGTTTCTACCGGTGGTGGAGCATTGTTAGAATATTTTGAAGGTAAAGTGCTTCCGGGAATAGCGGCAATTAATGAGTAGATGCTAGATTTTGGATGCTGGATGCTAGATTCTGGATACTAGATATTGGAAACTAGATATTGGATGATGGAAATACCCAAATTGTTTTACCATTATCCAGCCCCCAGTATCCAGTATCCAGAATCCAGTATCCAGATTCCCCCGCCAAAATGCCATCCATCCCACCATGGCATCCCTTTTGTAATATTTCTACCTGTATTACGACAAACAAGTAAATTACATCTAAATCAAATTTTGTATGAGTACCAAAAACATTACACTGATTGTTATTTTAGCCCTGGTGGTCTTCTTAGGCTTTTCGGGCTGCAATGGTTATAACGGATTGATCAAACAGGACGAAAGCGTAACCAATGCCTGGAATAAAGTGCAAAGTGATTACCAGCGCCGTTCTGACCTGATTCCAAATCTGGTGAATACCGTAAAAGGTGAAGCCAATTTTGAGCAGTCAACCCTAACCAAAGTAATAGAAGCAAGGGCAAGCGCCACACAAATGAAAGTGGATGCCAAAGACCTTACTCCCGAAAAATTACAGCAGTTTCAGGCTAGTCAGGGCCAATTATCTCAAGCTTTAGGCCGTTTATTGGTGGTGTCTGAGCAATACCCTAATCTGCGCGCTAATGATGCATTCCGTGGCTTACAGGCACAACTGGAAGGCACTGAGAACCGCATCAAAGTGGCTCGTAACGACTTTAATGACGCCGTTCAGTCGTACAACGTAAAAGTTCGTTCATTTCCGATGAACATTTTTGCGGGTATGTTTGGTTTCAAAGCCAAAGAAGGTTTCAAGGCAGATGCCGGAGCAGAGAAAGCGCCTGATGTAAAATTCTAAATTCCCAACATGTTTGGATTCTTTAAGCCAAAGCCGGTTGAATTCTTTTCCCAGACGGAAAAGGATTCAATTGCGCTGGCCATTCAAAATGCAGAACAGCGAACCAGCGGTGAAGTACGTATCTATGTAGAAAGCCGTTGCAAATATGTTAACCCTGTTATGCGTGCCAAAGAACTGTTTCTTGCATTGAACATGTTTGAAACAGCAGAACGAAATGGGGTGCTGGTTTATGTGGCCATGAAAGACAAGCAATTGGCTATTTATGGCGACGAAGGCATTCACCAAAAAGTAGGCGCCAATTTCTGGAATGCAGAAGTAGCCAAAATGCTACAGCTTTTTAATAAGCATGACTATGCTTTAGGCATTGCTACCATTATTGGTGAAATAGGGGAAGCATTAACGCTTCATTTTCCTTATGATGCAGCTGGTGATAAGAATGAACTATCCAATGAAATCGTTTTTGGAAAATAACAGTCGCGCAATAGACTGGCATAAATGAATGGAATGAAGAGAATATTTCTCATACTGATAACGGTTGTATATAGCAGCCTGCTTTTTGCGCAAAATGTATTGCCTAAGCCCAATCCACCGCGTTTGGTGAATGATGCTGCAGGTGTTCTTTCTGCCGAGCAGGTAGATATTCTGGAGCGCAAACTGGTGGCATTGGATGATAGTACATCCAACCAGATTGCCGTTGTATTGATTAAAACCCTGGGAGATGATGCAATTGAAGATTATGCAACCAAACTATTTCGTGAATGGGGTATTGGCAATAAGGGCACCAATAATGGTGTATTGATTCTGGCTGCCATTGATGACAGAAAAATGTGGATAGCAGTAGGGTATGGACTGGAAGGAGCAATACCAGATGTCACTGCATCCAGCATTTACCGGAATGAAATGGTTCCGGAATTTAAAAAGCAGAATTATTACAGAGGTATAGACAATGCCATCAATGCCTTATCCAAAGCGGCTGCAGGAGAATATAAAGTAAAAAGAGAACGCAGCACAGGTAAAGGTAAGGGCGGCTCTATTTTCACCTTTCTTATCCTAGTGGTCTTTGCAATACTGGCAATTGCCAGAGGGGGCAAAGGCGGCGGTGGCGGATGGGGTGGTGGACGCAGAAGCGGTTTGGGCAGTATTGCCGAAGCAGTTATCTTATCCTCACTATTGAATGGCGGCCGTGGTGGTGGAGGCGGTAGCGGATGGGGCGGTGGCGGAGGAGGTGGTGGCTTCGGTGGTTTTGGCGGCGGAAGTTCCGGCGGTGGCGGCGCAGGCGGCGGATGGTAAATAAACAATTTTTTATACCCTACATCAACCAAAAAAAACATCCCGATTTCGGGATGTTTTCTTGGAACGATCTTATAAAACTAATTGCGTTAAATAGTTACTATCTGCTTTGCTCTCTGCGAAAACTCTCCGTTCTCAGCGCCTCTGCGGTAAATCAATCTCTCAAATGATTGCAACCTAAAAAATAAAACAAAAGTTACATCTACAATCAGAGAATCCATTTATTTAACTACCGGCAATTTCGATTTCACATAATCAGCCATTGCCTTAGCACCAGCCGCTTCTTTTTTATTCGCTAATCCCTGCAATGCCATACCATTGATAAATGGATTGGTTTGTGCCTGCATACCCTGA
>CALRUV010000265.1:0-4898 GCA_943371455.1 Chitinophaga pinensis
GCAATTAGTTCCTCCGCATGATAGCAATGTGATCATAGAAGTAGAAGCTATTACCAGTGTGGATGCGGTTAAATGGGAGGGTGGCTCATCCCTTATTTCAATGATGGGTGCATCCATGGATAATGATTATATGAATATGGTGAAAGGCTTGAGTGTATATCCGGATGTGATCGCCAAACAACATGATTTGAAGATCGTGTATACGCCCATTCATGGAACGGGCATAACCCTGGTACCTGAAGTATTAAAACGTTTTGGGTTTACCCAGGTAACTATTGTGGAAGAACAGGCAACTCCTGATGGAGATTTTCCAACTGTTATTTATCCCAATCCGGAAGAGAGCGAAACCATGAGTATCGGGTTGAAGAAGGCCAAAGAGTTGGATGCTGATATCCTTTTAGGAACTGATCCGGATGCTGACAGGGTGGGCATTGGTGTAAAAAACCATAAAGGTGAATGGGTACTGATGAATGGCAACCAAACAGCCGTACTCGCATTTAATTATATGATGGAAGCCCGCAAAGCCAAAGGCATTGCACAAGCCAATGATATGGTTATTTCCACCATTGTTACCACAGAAATGATCAATGAAGTAGCAAAGGAAAACGGGGTGGCCTGCTATAATGTGTTAACTGGTTTTAAATGGATCGCAGAAAAGATCAAGGAACTGGATGGCGAAAAAAACTATGTCATAGGCGGTGAAGAAAGTTTTGGGTTGATGATCGGCAACCAGATCAGGGATAAGGATGCCGTAAGTGCAGTTGCCTTGATGTGTGAAATGGCAGCTTATGAAAAGGAAAATGGCAGAACCCTTTTTGATAAAATGATCGAAATGTACATCCATTATGGTTTTTATTATGAAAACCTGATCAGCATTACCAAAAAGGGCATGAACGGACAAAAAGAAATTGCTGAAATGATGGAAGGGTATCGGAGCAATCCTCCGGCTATCATCAATGGGGCTAAAGTACATACTTTGTTGGATTACCAACTGCAGAAGGGTACCAACCTGTTAACAGGTGAGAGCTGGAATATAGAATTGCCTAAAAGTAATGTATTGCAGTTTTTAACGGATGATGGGTCTAAGATTTCAGCAAGACCATCCGGAACAGAACCTAAGATCAAATTTTATTTCAGCGTACAAACCAAGTTGGCCAATAAGAAATCATTTGATGATACTTATGCTTTCCTGGAAAACAGGATCAAAGGCATTATTGCCGACATGCATTTGAAATAGGCTTACCTATTAAAGGGTTTCAAAATCAATGCGTCATTGCATTTTTTGAAACCCTTTGTTATTTATCTTAATAACTTCTAAGGGATCTTTTCTTTATGCACCTCCTTATTAGCACAATTTGCGCTTCATTCTAAGATGTATATTCGCTAAGCAATGAGAATATACGAGGATACATACCAGCACAAAGGTTTGCGCAAAAAACTGATTGACCTGCTTCGTGAAAAAGGTATCACCGATGAAACGGTTTTAGCTTCCATCAATACCATTCCGCGTCACTTTTTTCTTGATTCTGCTTTTGATAAGATAGCATATGAAGACAGGGCTTTTCCCATTGGTGAAGCACAAACCATTTCGCAACCTTACACCGTTGCTTACCAAACACAGTTATTACAAATTAAACGTTCAGAAAAAGTATTGGAAATTGGCACGGGAAGTATCTACCAGACAACTATTTTGGCCGAATTAGGTACCCGTGTTTTTACCATTGAAAGGCAGAAAAAATTATTCGACCTGCAAAAAGATTATTTTTTCAAAAAAAAATATCCCAATATTAAATTTTTCTTTGGAGATGGCTTTGAAGGGTTACCTACCTATGCTCCATTCGATAAGGTAATTATTACGGCGGCAGCACCTTTTATACCTCCTAAATTAATTCAACAATTGAAACCCGGCGGAATGATGGTGATTCCCGTGGATGAGGGAAACGTTCAACGCATGCTCCGCATTACCAAAATGCCCGATGGTACCACCACCGAAGAATCCTTTGAGCAGTTTTCTTTTGTACCGATGTTAACTGGGAAGAATAGATAGGAGACAGTTTTGAATTTTGGGTTTTGAGTTTGTGGTTAAAAGAATTACTAAGGATCTTTATTTAATAAAATAGCCGCTAGAGATTTATAGCGGCTATTTTTAATTATTAACTTTTAACTCTTAATTCTTAACTCAAAACCCAAAACTCAAAACTCAAAACCATTCTACTGCTGCATCATATCTGTAGAGCCACCCTGATCTGCTTTTGTGTTTTTACGTTTGAATAAAGTTGCATCAAACTTTCCAAAACGATAACTAAAGTTTAGACGTAAAACTTGCGGATCTCTTCTGCGCTGACTAATCTGGTTGAAGCTTGTACTCTCAGAGTATGTTTTATATAATTGTGTTCTGAAAATATCATTCATACTCAAGGTTAAACTAGCAGTTCTACCCTTTTTCCATGTAAAATCTTTTCTGATAGCGATATCTACAGCATAACGAGGAAAATTATAACCCTGGGCACCTGATTGTGATCCGCCTCCCCACATCATACCACCACCTCCGCCACCACGACCGCCACCACCAGAGCTTATGGGCATTACTGTTTTAGCCTGGTAATCTCCACTTGCCTGTATCGATAATGTTGGAGATAATTTGAAAGTATTGTTAATTTTTGCAAAGCCACTCCATTGCTGCTGTGTGGTTTCCTGGTTTGATTTCGTAGGATCTACATCCGGTATATTGGCTTTAATAATTGAGTTGAATATGTTTACATTCAAAGTCATTTCCCACCACTTATTTACGGGAATTTTATTTGTCAACTCTAATCCATATGTCATGGCACTATTTGCATTGATATAAGAGCTGAAAAATGCACTATCTCCTGCTATTAAAGCATTTTTATCGCGATAAATATAACGGGCTATCAGGTCAGATGTATGTTTGAAAAAAACTGTAGCTAAAAAGTTAGATCCTTTTTTGTAAGCATTGTTCCAAGACATTTCAAACGAATTGGTAAATTCAGGCCTTAGTCCTGCATTACCTATATTAATGTTTTGCGGATCAGAATAGTCCGGGAAAGGCGTTAATTGAAAGAAATTGGGGCGATTGATCCTTCGCGAATAGTTGATTTGATAATCTTGTTTATCATTGATTTTATAGGTTATAAATGCGCTTGGAAACAAACTAATGGGATATTTCACATTAAACGTAGCAGAATCGGCACCTTTAGAACTCAGTAGCGTACCGGTATAATTAGAACTCTCAGCACGAAGGCCTAGTTGGTAACTCCAACTTTTTACTTTAAAGGTATAAGTGGTGTAGACAGCAGCTACTTCGTCATCAAATTTAAAGCGGTTACTAGCCAAACTAACAAATTCGTATTGATTGGTTACCTGATTCAATCTATACTGGTTGGCAACATTGCTAAAATTTCGTAAAGCTAATCTGGCACCTGCTTCGAATTTTGAATCATCAGTTAAGGGATTTTCATAATCTACCTGAATGGTATGATTGGTACTATTACCATTACCTAAGGTTCTTTGGTTAAGTGGATTTCCTTTTGTAATACCGGTTAACAAATAAGTTTGATCATATCTATCAGAATTGTTTTCGTTTTTACTTTTATTAAAATTATAGTCAGAGGAAATACTCGCACCGGGTTTTGTGAAATTATGCTTATAACTCAATTGGGCACCTGTATTTTGGAAGGTAGAAGATCCCAGGGTTTTTATGTTTGTATAGGAAACTGGGTTTCCTTTAATAAAGGAATCTACTCTTTGCATTTGGTCATTATCAAATTTGCCCTTCACAAAATTTCCGGCTATGGAGAAGGTATTTCTGTTATCAATTAAATAATCAATACCCGCTCTGAAGAATTCGAAGTAGCCCGTGCTGATTGCATCCTGCTGGTTATTAATGGCACTCGGTGTAAAAAACAAATTATTTCTTTCTATACTACCTTCCGAAATTGATTTTCGCTGGTTGTAATTGCCGCTTCCCGTAAAATTTATTTTATTCTGACGTAAATTGATATCACCACCGAAATTGGGCATTCCTCGAGAATCGATACCTGCTCTTATACCGCCATTGTAACCACTTTTCTTATTTTTCTTTAAAACGATATTTAAAATACCTGCGTTACCGCCTGATGCATCATATTTGGCTGATGGATTGGTTATGATTTCTACTTTATCAATGATTTCTGCAGGAATTTGGTCAAGCGTAATTGTAGTAGGTCTTCCATCTATAAAGATAGTAGGAGCCGCGTTTCTCAATGTAACATTACCGTCGATATCAACATTTAATGCTGGGATATTTTTCATCAGCTCTGTAGCAGTCTGACCAGAACCCATTAAATTCTTATCTACATTAAAGATCTTTCTGTCAATGCCCATTTCAAACTGCGGTCTTGCGGAACTGGTTACTGTTACGTTCCCCAAATTATTAGCATCCAATTCTAACTTTATATTGCCTAGATCCTTGTCGGCCTGAGCCATCATTTTTTGAAAATTGGGAGCGGTTCCAGGTGCTGGCATTTTTATACCGAAGTTGATTGCTTGGTCTAATTTTACATATCCAAATGAACTCATGGCTAATTTATAGTTACCCATGATGGAAAGGCCTTCAAATGCAAAGTTTCCATTGGCTTTTGTAATTAAGGTACCCAAAATAGCTTCTTTCATTTTTTTTGTGGCGGTGTCAAATTTGTTGCCTTTCAGCTGAACAGTTACACCCTCAATGGCTTTATTTGTCTTTGAATCAACAATTTTACCAAAGAACTGGCCGATATTCATATTTTGACTACCTGCACCTCCTCCGGGACGAAATCCCCCTGGCATTTGTGCCGATAAGCTTAGAATTAGAAAACTTGAAACGAAAAGGGAAAGTAAATTTTTCATGGCAATGCTTG
>CALRUV010000266.1:0-4869 GCA_943371455.1 Chitinophaga pinensis
GATCAACAACCGGCTTATCTTAACAAATACAATGATGCCAATCAGAATATCAATGTTATGAGTAATGGTGAGATCAATTATACCATTAAAGGCGTTCATGCCAAAGTATCGGTGATCTGGAATTACAAAGCACCCGATGGAACAGGAGATACCCATTATTCCATCATGCGTGGTACCAAAGCCAACCTGATCATTCGTCAGGGAGCTGAACAGAATTTTAAACCCACATTGTATATTGAAAGCAATGACCAATCAGAAGCCTATGAAAAAACTGTTCAATCCGTATTGGAAAAATTGGCTCTTACGTACAAAGGTATTACACTTAAAAAAAATGATCGTGGCTGGGAAGTATTGATACCGGAGGCTTTCAAAGAGGGACATGAATCGCATTTCGCCAGGGTTACAGAAAAATTTCTTGGCTATCTTACCAATAAAAATATGCCGAAATGGGAAGTGCCCAATATGCTGGCTAAATATTATACTACCATACAGGCGCAAAAAATGGCGTCAAAAAAATAAATTTTATGAAAAAAAATCATTGCTTATTGATTGTTGCTCTACTTGGAACCTTATTGTTTTCAGAAGGGATCTATGCACAGGCCAAGCCAAACAATCCCATTCAGGGAACTTACCGTACCATTTTTGAAATGTTGAAAGATGTGCCTGGACTGGAAGTGAAGATCAGTACCGATAAAACGGGAGGCTCAGTTGTAGTTAGAGGGATTGGCAGCTTGAATAACCAAAGACCTCCATTGATAGTGTTGGATGGTGTTATTTTTGGCGGCGAAATCGGAACCATCAACGCGCAGGATGTAGATAATATTAGTGTATTAAAGGATGCTGCATCTGCTGGTGCTTATGGTTCTCAGGGTGCTAGTGGTGTGATCATGATCACTACTAAAAGAAATGCAGGAACAACCAGTAGGCAGGCCGATGTTACTTCTCATAACGAATCTGCCTATACCTATTTCATCAAGCAAAAAACAAACCTTAGGGTATTTGGTTTGGATGATAAGGTTATTGTAGAAGGTCCTATCCAAATGCAAAGAGATTCTGTGTTGGTTTTTGTTAAAAAGAGAAAGGAATTATTGGTGCCCATTAAAAGCATCAGCAGGGTAGAAATGATCCCTGAATAAAACACTTGATCGGTAGTTTAAAAAATTTAATCTTATTAACCATTTGAAGTCTACATCGTTTTCGTAAATTAATAGATAGTTGCTGAGAATATTCTATAAAAAAATCACCACATTCACACATAAATAATTGCTTACTATGGGATCGGATGGAATGTTTTCTTTACAAGATAAAGTGATTATCGTTACTGGTGGAACCGGAATTTTAGGTGGTTCATTTGTAAAAGGAATTGCCGCCGCAGGTGGTATACCTGTAATACTGGGTAGAAATGAAGCAGTAGCACAAAAAAGAGCTGATGAAATAATCGCTGATGGTGGCAAAGCATTGGCAGTTGTGGCAGATGTATTGGAAGAGTCCGATTTGATAAAAGCCAGAGACCTGATTCTGGAAAAATTTGGAACGATTGATGGGCTGGTAAATGGAGCCGGTGGTAATATCCCAGAAGCAGTATTACAGCCTGATGCAGACATTTTTTCACTCAATATCGATGGCATGAAAAAAGCCATGGTATTAAATGTTTGGGGTACCATTATCCCTACTCAAATATTTGGTGCTGTAATGGCTAAGAATGGAAAAGGGAGCATCGTAAATATCTCATCGGTGAGTTCAAAACAAGTGATCACCAAAGTACTGGGTTATAGTATGGGCAAAGCTGCTGTTGATTGTTATAACCAATGGTTTGCAGTAGAAGTAGCCAATAGATACGGCGATAGTATTCGGATGAATGCTATCATGCCTGGTTTTTTCTTAACTGAACAAAATAGAACCTTATTAACCAACCCTGATGGTTCTTATACCGACAGGGGTAACCTTGTAATAAAAAATACACCCTTTAAAAGATTTGGCAAACCGGAAGAATTGGTTGGCGCACTCATTTATCTTTTGAGTGATGCATCTTCTTTTGTAACAGGCATGCAAATAGGGGTTGATGGCGGCTTTACCGTTTTTGGTGGCGTTTAAATAGCACAGATATAATATGAATACAGGATATCCATTCAATGAAAATTTTCTTTTACATGGCAAAACAGCCCAAAAACTTTACCATGATTATGTAAAGGAGATGCCCATCATTGATTACCACTGTCACCTTCCACCCGACGAAATTGCGCATAACAAACAATTCAAAAACCTTACTGAGATCTGGTTAAAAGGGGATCATTACAAATGGCGCGCGCAAAGAACACTGGGCGTTCCTGAAGAACTTATTACAGGTAACACTTCTGATGAAGCTAAATTTTTAGCCTGGGCAAAAGTGGTTCCACAAACTATCCGTAATCCTTTGTTTCACTGGACGCATCTGGAACTTAAAAACGTTTTTGGCATACAACAATTGCTGAATCAAGACAATGCTTCCCAGATCTACGCAAATTGCAATGAGCAATTGGCTGATGAATCAAAAACCACCAGGGGCTTACTAACTTCTTTCAAGGTTGAATATGTGGGCACTACAGATGAGCCCTGGGATAGCTTAGAATACCATCAGCAATTGGCCAAAGAAAATTATGCCATAAGGGTTTCACCTTCTTTCCGGCCGGATAAAGTTTTGATGATTGATCAGCAGGAAAATTTTTTCAAACACCTGGCCTTATTAGAAAAGTCATCCACTATCACGGTCACAAATATTGCTACCTTACTGGAAGCACTGCAAAACAGGGTGAATTATTTTCATGAGAATGGCTGTTTGGTTTCTGACCACGGTTTATTTCATATGCCAGGTAAGATTCATTTTAGTACTGCATTAGAACATGAGTTTGCAGCATTTATTCAAAATAGGAATACCCCTTTTTCTGACCCGGAAACATTTATGGGTTATGTATTAACAGAGCTTAGTAAAATGTACCATGCCAAAGGATGGGCACAACAATTTCATCTGGGGCCTATCAGGAACAATAATTCCAGACTCAATAAAAAGTTAGGAGCGGATAGCGGATTTGATTCTATTGGTGATTTTCCGCAGGCTGCAAATATGTCCAGGTTCTTTGACAACCTGGATAGTTCAGTCCAACTTGCAAAAACGGTCATTTACAATATCAATCCTTCAGACAATGAAGTGTTTGCCAGTATGCTGGGAAATTTTAATGATGGCAGTATTAAAGGTAAGATGCAATTTGGTTCCGGCTGGTGGTTCCTTGATCAAAAAGATGGCATGGAGAAACAGCTGAACACCTTATCCAACCTGGGTTTGATCAGCACCTTCATAGGTATGATCACTGATAGCCGAAGTTTTTTATCCTTTCCCCGTCACGAATATTTCCGTAGGATCATTTGCAATGTTTTTGGCGATGAAATGGAAAAAGGTTTATTGCCCAATGATGAAAAATGGATGGGTGGGGTATTGCAGGATATCGCATACTATAATGCCAAAAATTATTTTAATATTTAGTAGTTCATTGTTTAAAATTTTAAGTTATGTCAAATACAAGACGCATTTTCATCAAACAATCCGCCAAAGCCTTGGCAGGAACTTATATTGCGAGCACAGGTTTTAGTGCCAGTAGTTATGCAAGGATCATGGGTGCAAATGATCGTGTTAGAGTGGGTGTGGTAGGCTTTTCTGATCGTCACCGTAGTTCCCATATTCCTCCTTTCATGAAATATTATAAGGAGATGAACTTTGATATTGTTTCTGTGTCTGATATCTGGAAAAGAAGAAGAGACGAGGGACAGGCATTTCTGAAAGATAAAATGGGGCATGATATCAATGCCTATCGCAACAATGACGAGCTCTATGCTTCTAAAACAGTGGATGCCGTATTTATCAGTACAGCAGATTTTCAACATGCATTACACACTATTGAAGCAGTGAATGCAGGTGTGGATGTGTATTGTGAGAAACCCTTTGCTGAAACCATGGAAGATAACCGAGCTGCGTTGAAAGCAGTAAAAGCTTCTAAAAGTATTGTGCAAATTGGATCTCAGCGTAGGAGTGGACCAAATTACGCAGCAGCAGCTGATTTTATACAGAGTGGAAAATTCGGACCCATAACAATGGTTGAACTTACCTGGAACGTTAACCAGCCGGGCAGATGGAGAAGGCCAGATTTAGTGGCAGATTGTCGCGAAGCTGATCTTGACTGGAAGCGTTACCTGATGAACAGACCCTTCGAAAATTTTGATCCGAGAAAATATTTAGAGTATCGATTATTCTGGCCTTATTCTTCCGGAATGCCCGGTCAGTGGATGAGCCACCAGATTGATACAGTTAACTGGTTTTCCGGTTTAGCACACCCAAGAAGTGTAACAGCTAACGGAGGAATTTATCAATGGAAGGATGGCAGAAGAAACTGGGATACTACCACTGCTGTTTTTGATTACGGTCCTGAAAATGAAGCTAGTGTTGGATTTCAGGTGGTATTTATGTCGCGCATGCACAATGGCGATGATAGTCCCAGCGAAATATATTATTCCAATGGTGGTGAACTTAATTTGATCACCAATAAAGTATCTCCCAAAGGTGGCTTAAGACCTAATATGGCTGCTGCGATGAGAATGCAGCCCAATCTTTTACCCGAATTGAATTTAACAGATACTGTTGTGAAAGTAGAATCTGGTGCCAATACGGGTGGTGATGCATTAACAACAGCGCATGTGAAAAATTGGATGGACTGCATCCGCAGTCGTAAAGAAACAAATGCACCTGTTGAAGCCGGCTACAATCATTCTATTGCAACTATCATGTCAAATGCTGCCTGCCGTACAGGTGAAAAAGTAACTTTTGATGCCAAGACCCAGGAA
>CALRUV010000267.1:0-4846 GCA_943371455.1 Chitinophaga pinensis
TAGGGCAATCAGTTGCAATTATCTGCTAATTTGCAATTCTTTACCTTTGCAGATGCAATCATCAGAATCACTTCAAAATATACTTTCTTTATTAGGCATTCAGTCATTAAATGCCATGCAGGTAAAGGCCTTAGAGGAAATTCCTGCCCAAAAGGAATTATTGTTATTATCGCCCACTGGATCTGGTAAAACATTGGCCTTTCTATTGCCCATCTGGCAATCAATGCAGGTAAATACCAATGGCGTACAATGTTTAATAATCACACCTTCACGTGAATTGGCCATTCAAATAGAACAGGTATGGAAAAAAATGGCTACAGGCTTTAAAGTAAGTTGTTGCTATGGTGGTCATGATATGCAAACAGAGATTCAAAACCTTTCTGAAGCACCGGCTTTATTGATAGGAACACCTGGCAGAATAGGCGACCATATTAAAAGAGCCACATTTGCCAGAGAATCAGTATCCACCATCATTTTGGATGAGTTCGACAAATCCTTAGCCCTTGGTTTTGAAGAGGAAATGAATTACCTGTTTGAGTCTTTGCCCGGCATCACCAAAAAAGTATTCGTTTCTGCAACAGCCAGTATTGATATCCCGGATTTTGCTAAAGTTTCAGATTCATTGCTTGTGTTGGATTTTATCAGTTCCAATGAGGAAGCAACAGATCTTTTATTTAAGAGGGTTATTTCGGAAGATAAGGACAAAGTAAACCGCTTATTTGACCTTCTCTGTTTTATCCAATCTGAACCCGCGCTCATTTTTTGTAACCACCGGGATGCAGTAGATAGAACCGTGGCATTGTTAAAAGAGAAAGGGATAGAATGTGCTGCTTTTCATGGAGGTATGGAACAGATGCAGCGTGAACAGACTCTGATACAATTTCGTAACGGCAGTGTTCGGTTCCTGGTTGCTACTGATCTGGCTGCCCGGGGTCTGGATATTCCGGAAATTAAACATGTGATTCATTTTCACCTCCCATCTACGGCTGCAGAATTTACACATCGGAACGGACGAACTGCCAGAATGGAAGCTAGTGGCACCGCCTATTTATTGATGCACGCTGAAGAACCATTGCCTTATTTTGTTCAGCAAGCACCTGAAACCTTGCCGCTGCCAGTTGGAACAAAGATTCCTAAACCAACAGAATGGGTTACCATCTATATCAATGGCGGTAAAAAAGACAAACTCAATAAAGTGGATATTGTTGGCTTTTTTACACAAAAAGGGCAATTAGATAAGGCTGATATTGGTTTGATAATTGTGAAAGACAGAAATGCTTTTGTAGCGATCAAAAAGCAAAAAATTAGAACCTTATTGCCACTGGTTCAAAACGAAAAAATTAAAGGAACTAAATATAAGATAGTGGTGGCAAGGTAAATTTTACGGGTAAGTTCTCACCGGAACTTCCTTAATTTTAGGTTATTAAAGTATTGTATGCCACTTCACCGCAACTTCACTTACTGGATCGATAAACGCTGCTGGAAATATTATTTTCTGATGCTAAGCTTACAACTGGATCGAAGATAATATTCCATTTCGAAATTTCTAATTGGACCAAGATGCCTATCAAACCTGGCTTTTGGAGATATATTATTTTCTCACTTTACACTTTACACTATGCCGCAATACCATACTTTAGGAACTATTCCACATAAAAGACATACACAGTTTCGTAAACCTGATGGGGGCTTGTATTCGGAAGAACTTTTTTCTACTGAAGGATTCAGTAATGATTATTCCTTGTTATACCATATTCATCCTCCTACACAAATCATTCATACCGATGAACCCATAGATGTTTTTCCAAAGGTTGCAGAAGAGAAAATGCTCAAACACCGAAGTTTTGAAGGATTTAGCATTTTGCCCGAAAGCGACTTCCTGCAAAGTCGGAAGCCCATATTGGTTAACAATGATTGTCATATTGTATTAGCAGCTCCTCAAAAAAGCATGACTGATTATTTCTATAAAAATGCTGATGCCGATGAAATGATTTTCATTCACGAAGGTTCCGGAAAATTAATGACACAATATGGCGAATTACCATTCTCATATGGCGACTACCTAGTAATTCCCAGGGGTTCTATATACCAAATTCATTTTACAACAACTGAAAACAGGTTGTTTGTGGTGGAAAGTTTTAGTCCCATCAGGTATCCTAAACGCTATATGAGTAAGTACGGACAGCTTTTAGAACATTCACCTTTTTGTGAACGTGATATCAGAACCCCGCAAGATCTTGTTGCCATAGATCAGGAAGGTGATTACCTGATTAAAACCAAAAAGAAAGGCGTGCTTTACGGATTGCACTATGCACACCATCCTTTTGACGTGGTAGGGTGGGATGGCTGCTGTTATCCTTTCGCTTTTAGTATCCATGATTTTGAACCCATTACCGGAAGAGTGCACCAGCCACCACCTGTGCATCAAACATTTGAAGCCAATAATTTTGTGGTTTGTAGTTTTTGTCCAAGGCTTTACGACTACCATCCACAAGCAATTCCTGCACCCTATAACCATAGTAATATTGATAGTGACGAATTGCTTTATTATGTGGAAGGTGAATTTATGAGCAGGAAAAATGTAAGCAAAGGCATGCTTACCTTGCATCCAGCCGGTATTCCCCATGGGCCTCATCCTGGTGCTGTTGAAAAAAGTATTGGCAAAAAAAATACGGCAGAACTAGCCGTAATGGTAGATACTTTTCACCCGCTGAAATTAACGGTAGAAGCGCTTGCAATTGAGAATGAAGGCTATACGATGAGTTGGGCTGAGTGAGGAAAGAGATAGTTAAAAGTTAATAGTTAATAGTTAAAAGTTAGGGTATTAATCCTTGTTCACTTTTAACTATTAACTATTAACTTTTAACTCCTATTCTTCTTCCCCGTCATTTTATACCACAATTCCTGCCTGATTCTTTTAAAAAGGATCTTGTCATAGGTTGGGATAAATTTCCAGTAACCTTTGTAGTTAAATACCCATTTTAAAAGGTCGAGTATTTTTTTCTTTTTTAGTACACGAATAATGTCTCTGTAAAAGATGGCTACTTCTGTAACCTTTTTCTCATCGGAATAAATAAAATTTTCTGGTAAGGGTTCCACTGAGAAACTTCTTTTAATGGCTTCCGAAAAATCGTGACCGGTAAATCTGCCGGATGCCAGCCAAAAATTTGGTCTGATATCAACTTCCAGTAAATGATAAATGGAACTTTCTTCGTGGTAAATGAACTGTATGCTGGCAAAGCCATGAATGCCCACGTGCTGACCAATATTTCTTAATTCGTTTTCCAGTCTTTTGCTATTGAAATAATTTCGCTTGGAAGTAAATGAAAATCTTGATTCAAAATAGGTGGTTACCTCGCCCGCATTGTATTCCACCAATTCGCCGTTTCTATAAAGAGCTTCTACGCCAATATCTTTTCCGTTGATAAATTCCTGGATGATGGTATCATATTCCGGATTGGTTTTTGCTAAGTTCTCTTTGAATGAAGCATGATCCGCACAGTATAAGATGCCACCGCCACCCCAGCTTAGGTCTTGTTTTAGTAATACCGGAAATTGTAAATCAATATTGGCTATTTTTAATGCTTCCTTATGATCGCAAACAAGGTATTTGGGACTGGCTATTCCATGCTTTTGACAAATTTGTGAGAGTCCTACTTTTGATGCAAGTATAGCACGGTTTTCAATTTTTGTGAGGGGTAAAATTCTTAAGAAGATTTCTTCCGATTGTATGCTGTTGTTTAATAAGTAAAGTAATTTTTCATCTGCGGGAATGATCCAGTTGTAGGGATCTTCCTTTCGCATTGCCAATATTATCAGTTCCTTCAAATAACTGTCTGTCTCATCACTACATTCAATCCAATTATGAAAATAACTGTTTGCAATTAGCCATGATTTTTTAGAACAATAAACATCAACCGTACAACCAGCTTTGTTTAAAATAAAAGGAAGTTCTTGTAAAGTATCCCAGTTTTCGAAGCATGCTACCAATACTTTTGGCATGGATCAGTATATTTGATAAGGATAAAAAATGAAGTTAATTGTTAAACAGATAATGCGGTCAAGAAAATGTACTTTTTGTTTATTATTTCATCATAAAATAATTCAGTTTGCTACATAGAAACGAAACCACCATAAACTAAAGCCCACAAACTAAAACCCAAGACCCCAAACCAAGCATATTTTCTTGTTTTTTCTCCAATAAAAATGTACCTTATCGGTCTAAAACTATTGCCATATGATCAAATACAGCGACATCAAAATTGGCGACTATCTAAAAGCCGAATATGATGGAAAACTTTGGGAGGGTGAAGTAGTGAACCTGAATGGGGATGAGAAACAAATTTGTGTAGATACCGGTGTCCAGGAATTTTGGTTTGAACAGGAACATTTGTATCCCCTGGAATTAACGGAAGCTTCTTTATTAAAGCTTGCTTTTACAAAGGAAATACTGCAAGATGGTTCTATTAAATACCTAAAAGGTTCTTTTAGAATTGTAATACCTGGTTCTGGCGATTTTTCTCAAATGGAAATGTGGTACCGGGAGGATAGGCGCCATCATCCAAATGTACATTTCATTCACCAGTTGCAGAATCAATATCTGGATATGACCAAGGTACATTTAACGGATGAACCCATGTAAATAAAATCTTTCACCGAATAATAAAACCCGCTTTTAACGGGTTTTATTATTTTTACAGGAATTACCACATTTGTAATTATTAGTCTACTATTTTTGTAGGATAAAATTTGATCATGAAAAAATACTTATTATTAGTTAGTTTACTACTATCAACAACGTTAAGGGCTCAGGATGAAAAAGCCTTTCATATTGAAGGGGAACTCA
>CALRUV010000268.1:0-4820 GCA_943371455.1 Chitinophaga pinensis
CCCCATTTTTCTTCACGCATTTGTTCATGATGTGGCACCACCACACATTTCATCCGGGCGGCTTTTGCTGCAATCATTCCATTAAAGGAGTCCTCAAAACAAATGCATTCCAAAGGGTTGCTTTTTAGTTTTTCCGCACAATCCAGATATACCTGCGGATGCGGTTTACCCAAATGAAGTGCTTCAGCAGATGCTGCAGCATCGATATATTTTTTAATACCTGCTTTAGCAATAACCAGATCTATTAAAGCAGGCGGAGAAGAAGTAGCCAATCCTATTTTACATTGCCTTCTTACGAAGAAGTCAAATATATGTTCTACACCCGGCATTATCTCACCCCTGCTGCTGATTTTTTCTAATACAGTATCTTTTATCCTTTTTTCAACCTCTACAAAATGAGTGGTATTAATCTGGAAATGACGGAGCCACCATTCAACAAACTCTTTGGTTCTTAAGCCAGTGGTCGTTTTGTATTGTTCTTCACTTAAAGTTACTCCGAACTGTCCAAATACTTCAGTGGCAGCTTCATTCCAAAGGGGCTCACTATCGATTAGCAGTCCATCAATATCAAAAATGACTGTATTTAATACCATTTAATAGCGTTTAGGTACAAATGTATTGTGTGGAACCGGGTTATGATTTGAATAATTATACTAATTTTAAACAATTGAAGGAGATTGTAAAGACTTTCCTTATTTTGCACGGCTGCTTAATCCATATATTATGAATTTAGTTGAAAGGCTTCGAAATATCAGACTCATTAGATCTTTTGTATATGGTTTAGTGGGAGCTGTTTCTTATCCGGGTTTGGCTATGTTTAATAAACTTAAAATTGAAGGAACCGAGCATCTTAAAAATCTTCCCAGAAAAAATGTACTATTTGTAAGTAATCATCAGACCTATTTTGCTGATGTGATAACTTTCCTTCATATTTTTTGTGCTGTTAAATGGCGTAAAAATAATCGTTTAGGCCTACCTTATTATTTGATCAATCCTTTTACCAATGTTTTTTTTGTTGCTGCTGAAGAAACCATGAATGGTGGCTTTTTAAGCAGGATATTCAAATTAGGAGGCGCATTAACAGTAAAGCGCACCTGGCGTGCGGAAGGCAAAGAAGTTCATAGAGGTCGTGACGAATCGGATACCCAGAAAATTGATAAGGCATTAGATAAAAGTTGGGTCATTACTTTTCCTCAGGGAACTACCAAACCGTTTGCTCCCGGCAGAAAGGGCACTGCTCATATCATTAAGAATAACCATCCAATTGTAGTACCGGTTGTTATTAATGGATTCTGGCGTGCATTTAGTAAAACAGGTCTATCTTTCAAGAAAAGGGGTTCCCAGTTATCTATTCGATTTAAAGAACCGATGATCATAGACTATTCCAAACCTGTAGATGAGATTTTGGAACAAGTAATGGAAGCCATCGAACAAAGTAAGGGGTTCATGATGAAAAGTAAGCACCATGTAATGCACCTGATGGATAAATAATTTTTTTCTAAACCCCTTCTTTGAAAAATAATGCTTTCAACTCTGAAGCATCATCGGGTTTCATTTTTCCTGCTAATATTAATCTGATCTGCCTCCTTCTTAAGGCACCATCGTATAATTTAATTTCTTCTTCAGTTTCTGGAATCAATTTTGGTACCGCTCGGGGCTTCCCATTAGGGTCCAGTGCAACAAAAGTGAAGAAAGCTTCATTACTTTCATATTTATACTGATGCAGCAAATCTTCACCCCATACACGAATATTGATCTCCATAGAAGTATGAAAAGCACGACAAACCTTGGCCTCAATATGAACTACATTACCCAGTTTAATGGGGTTTTTAAAACTAAGGTTATCAACAGAAGCTGTCATACTTGGGGTATTACAATGTTTTCCTGCTGCAATACCTGCTGCAATATCCATCCAGTACATTAATCTACCGCCCATTAAATTGCCAAAAGTATTGGTGTCATTCGGTAAAACAATTTCATTCATCACTACAAAACTTTCAGTTGCTTTTCTGGCATCCATTTTATCTATATTTTGGTAAAGATACAACCATGTGTATCAAATTAGTACCTGTTCCAGTTTTTCTAAATAGGCATCATCTACATCGGCGCCAATACCAGGGGCATCGGTTAATTTAAGGTGCATACCTTCATAGGTAACACCTCCTCTTACTGGATCTGCGAGATGCCCCAATAAACAGGTATCCAGATCATAAAATTTGATATTTTCATTCGCCATGGCAAAATGAACCTTAGCGGTTAATGCTACCCTGCTTTCCAGCATTCCACCCATCATGCAGGCAATATTATTTTTTTCTGCAACTTCATTAATCCGCAATGCCTCATGGATACCCCCACTTTTCGCAAATTTAATATTGATATAATCGCAGGCTTTGTTTCTGATTAATCTTTCAGCATCATGGTGTGTGAACACGCTTTCATCTGCCATCAATGGGATAGGAGAGCGTTTGCAGAGTTCCGGTAATTTTTCATCATTCCATTTGCGCATAGGCTGCTCACAAAAGCTGATATTATAGCCGCCTAATGTAGTTAATGCAAATAAGGCATCATCAAAACTCCAACCCTGGTTGGCATCTATTCTAATTTGAATATCGTTACCTATGGCTGCTCTTATTTGTCGAATTCTTTCAATATCATCTTTTGCATGCTTCCCCAGTTTCACCTTGATGATGTTAACTCCTTTTTGCTTAAACTGAATAGCCGTTTCGGCCATTTTTGGAGGACTATCAATTCCAATTGTTAGATCGCTTTCAATTGGTTTTTGACGCCCGCCCAGGTATTGATAAAGTGGCTGATTTGCTGCTTTTGCTGCAATATCGAACAGTGCCATATCAAAAGCGCTTTTAGCTGTATAATTACCTGCAGTAAATAAGTCAAGCTCTTCTAATCTGGCTTCGATTTCCAAAGCAGATTTTCCCTTCCATAATTTGGCAAAATCCCTGGCCATTTCATAACATGTTGCCTGGGTTTCTCCAGCAATCATGGGAAATGCAGAACATTCGCCTACTCCTATAATTCCATTAACCGTATGGATACGTATAAAAAGGTTTTGCGCATATTCCATCGTACCAGTAGCTATAGTAAAGGGCACCATGGGGATGGTATATTTGTATATCTCTGTTTGTGTAATGAGCATCTGCAAAATTGCATTTTATTCTTATTCATTTTCTTTTTTTCCAGATACCCACTTGTGCTTGGCTTTTATTGCCAATAATGTGAAAATATTTGTCATTTTTACTTAAATGGTTTTTTACTTAAGCATTGTGTACCGATATTCGCATAACGAACATCTGTTAGCATGAATATTTCCTTTAATAATACCGAAAACGCTTTTGCTTACAAATCCGACAAGGAATTGAAAGCCGCTAAATTTTTGTTCAATACCATGGGCTTCCCACTATTTGTTCAGATAGGAACCAGGTTAACACCATTTGTAATGAAAACGGGTTTACCCGTACATGGCATTATTCGAAAAACGATCTTTAAACAATTTGTGGGCGGAGAAACATTGGAAGAAACTGCTGCGGTAGGAGAAGTTTTGGGTAAATATGGGGTTCAGGTAATCCTGGATTATGGCGTTGAGGGTAAGGAAGGGGAAGATAATTATGAAAATGCTACTGATATGTTTATCAGGGTGATCCAATATGCTTCAACTCAGAAAAATATACCTTTTATTAGCGTCAAAGTAACCGGTTTAGCTCGTTTTGGTTTATTACAGACATTGAATGATGCACCAAGATTAAGAAGTGGGATTCATGACCATGAAGCGGAAACAGCAGAATGGGATAGGGTTCGTGAGAGGATGTACAGTATTTGTGAAGTGGCTGCTGAAAAAAATATAGGTGTGCTAATTGATGCAGAAGAAAGCTGGATCCAGGATCCAGTTGATAGGTTAACGATGGAAATGATGGAGATTTTCAACAAAGAGAAGGTCATTGTTTACAATACTATTCAGTTGTACCGTCATGATAGACTACATTTTCTCAAAATCTCTCATCAAATAGCCAAACAACAAGGGTTTCTTTTAGGTATGAAACTGGTTCGCGGTGCCTATATGGAAAAAGAAAGAGAACGTGCATATAATCTGGGATATATTTGTCCAATACAGCCTGATAAAGTGGCTACTGACAAAGACTATGATGCTTCAGTTGCTTATTGTATTGAGAACATTGAAGATATCTCCGTAATTGTGGCTTCCCATAATGAGGAAAGCAACATGTATGCAGCAAAATTACTGGATGAAAATGGTATCAGCCATAACCATAGACACATTCATTTTTCTCAGTTATATGGTATGAGTGACAATATCACTTTTAATTTAGCAAAAGAAGGGTTTAATGTAAGCAAATACCTGCCATTTGGTCCAATTAGAGACGTTATACCCTACCTGATGCGCCGTGCTCAGGAAAATAGCAGTGTGAGCGGACAAACCGGTCGTGAATTATTGCTGCTAAAAAAGGAATTAAAACGCAGAAATTAATAACTATTCACAGATTCTCCCCAATGTGATTATCATTTAACCCTTCAAAGCTTTTTGAATTGTATTTTGCAGGCATGCAACAATACCTTCATTTGCTCAGGCACATTATTGAAAATGGTACCCAAAAAAGGGATAGAACAGGTACCGGTACACTCAGTTGTTTCGGCTATCAGATGCGTTTTAACCTCAATGAGGGTTTTCCGATGGTGACTACCAAAAAACTTCACCTGAAAAGTATCGTGTATGAACTACTTTGGTTTTTAAAAGGAGATACGAATATTCAATACCTCAACGATAATAAAGTGAGTATTTGGAATGAATG
>CALRUV010000269.1:0-4796 GCA_943371455.1 Chitinophaga pinensis
TAAAAGTATTGAGAGGCCCCAATTATTGGAGTGTTCGCCGTTCGCAACTGATCCAGATGAAACTAAATCTGGAGGAACTGGAACAACAACCTACCAATGAAATTCCGGGTTTTATTGAGCGTTTGCAAAACCTGCTACCCTCTCTATACACACATCGTTGTAGTGTTGGCACTCCAGGCGGTTTTTTTGAACGAGTGCAGGAAGGCACCTGGATGGGGCATGTGATTGAACATATTGCCCTTGAGCTACAAACCTTAGCTGGTATGGATTGTGGCTTTGGAAGAACCCGCGGAACCGGTAATAGTGGAGAATATTATGTGGTGTTCAATTATATGGAAGAAGATGCCGGTGTATATACAGCCAAAGCTGCTGTGAGGATTGCACAATCACTCGTAGATAACCAACCCTATGATCTGGCAGATGATATCCAAAAACTCAGAGAGATCCGGGAAAATACAAGACTGGGGCCTTCTACAGGATGTATCGTGGAAGAAGCGGCTAAAAGAGGCATCCCCTATATTCGTTTAAATAAACAGAGCCTTGTTCAATTGGGTTATGGGGTTCACCAAAAAAGAATTCGTGCTACTATTGCCAGCACTACTTCCAATATTGCCGTAGATATTGCCTGTGATAAGGAAGAAACCAAAAACCTGCTGGAAGCCGCTGAAATACCCGTTCCACGGGGAACTGTAGTGCGCACAGAAGCAGGTGTACTGGAAGCCATTACAAAATATGGTTACCCTTTAGTGATCAAACCCATTGATGGTAACCATGGCAAAGGCAATACCACCAATATTGTAACGGAAGAACAGGCATTGCGTGCATTTGAATCTGCCAAATTATATAGTCGCTCCGTGATCGTTGAAAAATTTATCACCGGCGTTGATTTTCGTGTATTGGTCATCAATTATAAATTTATTTGTGCTGCTTTGCGAACCCCTGCTGCTGTTGTTGGTGATGGGGAACATAGTATTCAATGGTTGATCGATGAAACCAATAAGGATCCCAGAAGAGGATATGGTCATGAAAAAGTACTTACACAGATCACGATCGATCATTCCAGTCAGAAAATGTTGGACGATATTGGCTATACACTTGATACCATCCCATCAAAAGGCGAACAAGTACTTTTAAAAACAACCGCCAACCTCAGCACTGGCGGCACTTCTACCGATGTTACCGATGAAGTGCATCCGGTAAATATTTTTCTGGCAGAAAGAATTGCACGCATCATTGGACTGGATATCTGCGGCATAGATATCATGGCAGCAGATCTGCGCACACCCATTTATGAGAATGGTGGCGCCGTGCTGGAAGTGAATGCAGCACCGGGTTTCCGAATGCATATTGACCCATCGGAAGGTTTGCCCCGCAATGTGGCCGAGCCGCTGGTGAATATGCTTTTCCCGCAGGCTTCCAATGGCAGGATACCCATTATTGCGGTAACAGGAACCAATGGCAAAACAACCACTACCCGACTCATAGCCCATATCTGCAAAATAGCCGGTAAAAAAGTAGGCTATACCACCAGTGATGGGGTGTATATTCAAAACCAAATGATGATGAAGGGCGACTGTACCGGACCGCTCAGTGCTAAATTTGTTTTACGAGACCCCACCGTTGATTTTGCCGTTCTGGAATGTGCCCGCGGTGGCTTATTAAAAGCAGGATTGGCATTTCAGCATTGTGATGTAAGCATTGTTACCAATGTTACGGCCGACCATCTGGGTTTGGGCGGCATTGATAGCCTGGATCAAATGGCACGTGTGAAAGCCGTTATCCCCGAAACCACTTTTAAACATGGATTTGCCATTTTAAATGCGGATGATGAAAGGGTATTTGCCATGCACCAGGGGCTCGACTGCAATGTGGCTTATTTTAGTATGGATGAAAATAATCCGCATATAAAGAAACATGCCAAATCAGGCGGCTATGCTGCTGTTTATGAAAATGGTTATGTTTCTATTTTGAAGGGGACCTGGAAGATCAGGGTGATGAAAGTGAGTGAGATCCCGATTACTTATGGGGGTAAGGCAGTACACAATATCATGAATACATTACCGGCCATGCTGGCTGCCTATCTGTTTAAAGATATCAGTATTGAAGATATCCGTTCAGCCCTGAGTAGTTTTGTGCCTTCCCCTTCGCAAACACCGGGCAGATTGAACCTTTTTGCCTTTAAACAATTCAAGTTTCTGGTAGATTTTGCACATAATCCTGCCGGACTGGAACTGCTTTGTGATTTTGTCAATAAGATGGAAGGAACCCCCAAAGTGGGCATTATTTCAGGAACCGGCGACAGAAGGGATGATGATATCCGTGAATTAGGCAGGATTTCGGGAAGAAATTTTGATGAGATCGTTATCCGCCAGGATAAGAACCTGAGGGGCAGAACTGCTGAAGAAATTGTTAACCTACTCATTGAAGGTATCAATGAAACCAAAAAAACAGATATACCCATTACAACTATTTATAATGAGAAAGAAGCCATTTTGTTTGCCTATAAGCATGCAAAACCCGGCTCATTGATCACCATAATGTGTGATGTAGTGGCAGAAGCGCTTGATCTAATTAAGGGATTGAAGGAAAAAGAAGATATGGAATAGAGAGCGTTTGGGGTTTGGGGTTTGGAGTTTGGCGTTTTTTGGGGGAGGATTTTAATTTAATTGGTTGGTAGACAGTTAAAAATTTGGAACAATTAGCCTGCAACCCTATTTTTGCACCCCATTCTGATAAAGAGTGTAAGGATTGCCTGATAGTATAAGGGTAGTACAACTGATTTTGGTTCAGTATGTCTTGGTTCGAATCCAGGTCGGGCAACGAAAGGGAAAGATGAGAGTCTTTCCCTTTTTTATTTGTACTTGTTGAACGGAATATAGGTCGTTAACTATACAATTAACCTACTTAAAATCAACGTAAAGTTTCTTAACAAGAAACATATTGAAGTTTAGTTAATTGTTTAAAAATGGCACAGATAAAACCGGTTGCCAACTTCTGCATGATACATTATCTTTGAGCGTAATAAGAAAAGCATGACCTCTTCTAAAATAAAACCACAATTCCACAAACGCATTTTTTGGGATGTACAACCTGAACAAATTGATTTTGAGGAAAAATCAAGTTTTGTGATTGAAAGGGTTTTTGAACGGGGAGATGTTAGTGATATTCGGGAATGCAGAAGGTACTATTCAAAAGAAACAATCGAAATGGCACTGCTAAATGCCAAATTCCTTCCAATTCATACCCTTTACCTTGCCGCCGCAATTATTGAAAGAAATATTGAAGAATTCAGATGCTACAAACTCAGACTGTTGAAACAGGCACACTTGCCTTATTAAGACAATTGATGGAATTGCCAGAGTTGAAAGGTTTTTCATTGGTTGGCGGAACAGCCCTTTCTTTACAATTCGGGCACCGGCAATCTATTGATCTTGATTTATTTTGTGAAGAGGCTTTTGAACAGGAGTCAATTTTGAAGATACTTGAAAAAACATTTGGTAAAGATTTCGTTTATGATGGCAAATTGATAAGCTGGGCAATCTTTGGTTTTATCCGCGACATTAAAGTGGATTTTGTTCATTACAGGCATGCACTGATAGGAAACAAACAGAATATTGATGGTATCAGAATGTACCACATAGAAGATATCATGGCCATGAAGGTCAATGCCATTCTTGGAAGAGGGAAGAAAAAAGATTTTTGGGACATTTTTGAATTACTTCACCATTTCACAATAGACCAATTAATTGATTGCCATTCTCGCAAATTCCCTTCACAGCAATTAATGATTTCCATACCCCAAGCCCTAGTCTATTTTGAGGATGCAGAGGAAAGTGAGGACCCCGTAAGCCTGAAAGGGCAAACATGGAAAGAGATTAAAAAGTTTATTCAGCAAAAAGTAAATGATTTTTTGCGTTGAAAAGCACAACCTGCTTTAAATAATTCAGAAATTGATTTCCGCATTGCAAAAACTTCTAAGCAGTTGTCTCTACATAAAGGATTCTGCGCATACGGAACACCTACTTTCTTTCTTCACAAGGTATTCGAAAAATTTCTTCGCAGATGTCTCTCGATAGAGGACTCTGCACATTCGGTGTACCTAATATCAATTGCATTCTAATGATTATTTTGGAATACTAAGCGCAGGGTCTCTGCCGGAGACCCTACCTTTCAACCATCCTATTATTATCGAAATTGCAACCCGTTTACAATTAATAATTAATATTTAATCACATTCAATCGATATACGACTGTGAGGGAAGTAATTATCTCAAATAAGCCTTAAAACCCCGGATTTGGGGTATTATTTTAAATACCTTATATTTGCACTGATAACACTTGAGTTGTTAGCATACCGGAATCGATCTTAATAGTCTCTACTTCTCCTGGGGCATATAACAATCACTCTCACGTAATAGCTTCTTATCTCAAATTTTGTGAACAATACGCATGTCACTTTTCTGTGTTATTTAGGTGGCATGTATTAAATCTTAAACGTAATGACGACGACAAAAACCACGAGTGGTTTTGACGCCGGCTTTATCGGGATACAGTACCTCGCGCAGAAGTTTAACCGCTCTGCCCATATGATACTCGAACTGTTTATAGACAGTGATTATTCGATAAGCCGTACGGCTGAAACCTTAAAAAAAAGAGGCCGTCTCAATACAAATTGAGGCGGTTTTTTTATGCGTGAGATTTGAAGTTGCTATTTTTAGGATTTGATTAGTAGGAACCGTTGTAAACGGTTTGATTTTTAAAAAATGGGCTTAAAACAGCCTTTTTAGGCTGCTTTC
>CALRUV010000270.1:0-4788 GCA_943371455.1 Chitinophaga pinensis
CATTGGGGCGTGAACATCAAGTTTTTTATACCATGTTTCTACTAATGAACCCACACTTTGATTTGTTAACATACTATTGATTTAATACCTGTTATTTAAAATAAAAAATTGCAACCCTTTTTCTGGCACATTAAATTCATAAGATCAATTTTAATCTCAGTAATTTTACTTGCTTCAATTTGGTTCTGAATTAACGCAATAACTTTATCCGCTTATTTACTTTCTTTTAATATCATTTCAGATGCTTTTTCTCCTATCATAAAACAGGCAGCTACAGTATTTCCACTAATGATGGTAGGCATAATTGATGCGTCAGCTACGCGAAGTCCTTTTATACCATGTACCCGAAGTTCAGCATCGACAACAGACATTGAATCATGGCCCATTTTACAGGTTCCCACTGGATGCCAAAGCGTACTGCAATTTCCACGGATAAAGTCTTCCAAATCCTCTGTAGATATTCCAGGAACCATTTCTCCTCCATTTAAAGGCTCAAATGCTTCCGTTGAAGCTAACTTACGAACCAGCTCAACTCCTTTTTTTAAAACCTCTAAATCCGCTTTTTCTGCTAAATAATTGGGATTAATTTCAAGCGCAACTAATGGATCATTTGAAGTTAAACGGACTTCACCTCTACTTTCAGGATTAACTAGAATTGGTAAGAAAATACATACAGGACCACCTAAATCAGGTAAAATAGGCGCTAAAGGCGCAGGTAAACTTGGTGTAAAATTCAATTGCAGGTCTACCAAACCTGATTCATTAACTAAATTAAGGAATAATACATTTCCTGTTAACAAGGTAGTATTATCCATTTTAATCTTAGAGCGGTAAATTATAGGTAATTGCAAATGATCTTGAAGATTTTTTCCTACACCTGGTAAATCTTTTATTAGATCAATCCCCAAACCTTCTAAATCTTCCTTAGTGCCAATTCCAGAATTCAAAAGAATTTTGGGCGAACCAAATGCTCCAGCCGATAAAATTATTTCTTTACTAGCAAAGACATGCAGGATCTCATTTTCTAACTGGTATTCAACACCAATTGCATTTCCATCTTCAATTATCAATTTTCTAACCTGAGTTCCTGTAATAACATGAAGATTATCCCGCCCAAGTATTGGATGTAGAAATGCAGAAGAACTACTACACCTACTACCATCTTTTTCAATATGAAATTGTAATAAACCAGCTCCATTTTCTTGAACAGATCCGTTATAATCCCAATCAGGACCAGCATACCCTAATTCCATCGCTGCTTGGAGAAAATGAGGCGACCGCATTACCATATCTGGACATACTCGAATGGATAATTCCCCATCCACTGCATGATATTCAGATACACCATCTTCAAAATTTTCTAAACGAAGAAAACACTGCAATACATCATCATACCCCCAACCTTCATTTCCCTGAGATTTCCATTCATCAAAATTCTTACGGTTACCACGAACATACATCATGGCATTTAGTGAGCTACTACCTCCTACAACTTTACCTTGATTAATGGTAATAATGCGATCTTTAAGGTAAACTTGTTTACTTGTTTGTAAGGCCCAATCCATGTCTGAATTCCAAAGCTTTACAAAACTACCAGCATCTTTAATATCATTACTATCATCTAAACCACCGGATTCCAGCAATAAAACACGGTTAGCTGGATTAGCACTAAGACGATTTGCGATAACACATCCAGATGCGCCGGCACCAATAATTATGTAATTAAAAGAATTTTTTAAATCCATGGTTTTCAATTTTAAGACCTACAGGCCTGATGAACAATCTCAGGATTTGACTCACTTTTCAAGACCAGATCTATCAAAAACGGTCCTTTTGACGCAAGCATTTTATCAATCGCACCTTCCATTTGATCATGACTTTCTACCCTTATTGATTCCACACCTAAGGAAGCAGCAATTTGAGCAAAGTGAAGGGGTGGAGAACTTAAATCAAAGGGCAGCGGAAAATCATGCTTTTCTATTCCCTGCTCCTGCCAATAGTGATCTATGTTAAGATCGAGTAATTTGTATGCACCATTATTACAGACCACAAATTTGGCATTCGTTTGATGCCTTACAGCAGACCAAAGTGCCTGAATAGTGTACATCGAGCCTCCATCGCCTGTGAAGCCGATAACAAGTTTCTCCGGCATGGCTACTTTCACACCCAATGCACCCGGAATTCCCACTCCCAATGAGCCACCTCTGGTATAGAAAATCTCTCCAGGGTTTTTGGGTTTTATGTACCTTGAAATAGCTGGGGAATTTGTAAGCGCCTCATCAAAAATGACGTGGTTTTCAGGCATTTTTTTAGCGAGAATGCGAATAAATTGAGCCATTTGGATAGGCCCTTCCTTATCCAAAAGATCATCGCTTTCTATTTCTTTTTGGTTTTTCGCTTCATTTGAAGAAACAAATGCAGCAATTCTCACTTTAGCCTGCTGTACTTGTTCCTCACTGATGATGCTGCGAACTTCTTCTATTAAGGCAGTCAGTGTTCTTTTTGGATCAGTTACGATTCCCATATCTACCCGATGATTTTTGCCAATTTCATAGGCATTCAAGTCGATATGAACTACTGTAGCATCACTGTGAAAGACCTCACCAAGTTCGGGGAATACCTCAGGCAACATGTAAGTGCCTACAATGAGATTAAAATCTCCTTTTTGCGTGATCTCTTTGCTGAAACTTCCAAACATATGTCCGGTAGTTCCCTGATACAAAGGATGTGTGGTATCCATGATAAAGTCTCCAAACTCAACACCATAAACAGGGGCACCGATTAATGTGGCAAGATCTTCTAATTCTTTAGTTGCATTGGAATAGGCCACTCCATCTCCTATATAAAAAATTGGATTTTTTGCTGCAAGAAGTCCAGCTGCAATGATTTTGATGTCGGCCTGATCAGGCACTGTCCGGGTAGAAGGCACAAGAGAAGGCCTTACTACTTCCTGGTTGATTTCATCCAGAACATCCATCGGCAAACAGACATAAACAGGCCCCATGGGAGCTGTTCCTGCTATCTTAATTGCACGACGCAGGGTGCGGAGCAAGGAACGGGAATCCAAAACCACTGTGGCATACTTAGTGACTGGTTCCATCATAGCCACCAGGTCATTTGCCATTTGCGCATCCATATTCATATATTTCACCCCGGCATCTCCACCAATTACAACCAAAGGTGAATGCCCTCTTTTTGCCTGGTAAAGCGCTCCAACCGCATTTCCGATTCCTGGTGAGCTATGCAGTTGCACAAGGGTTGGCTTCTGTGTTGCACGGGCATACCCATCGGCAGTGAGAACAGCAATGCTTTCCTGAAGTGTCAGGAAATACTTCATCTCAGGATAATTTTTAAGCTGATCCAGAAATCCCTGCTCCACAGTTCCAGGGTTGCCGAACATAACGTTCATCCCGTCTGCTAGAAATTGTTCAATAATCTTGGCATTGCCCGTTTTACCAACCATATCTTTTCACTCCGTTTTCCAACACATTTACAATTTGGTTTCCAAACTCATGTGAACACTGAAGTGACCTGGCAGTTACAAAGGGATAATCAACCACCACAGACGTTTCTTTACCGAAATTCCCATGGTACTGTCCTTCAGAACCAACTGCATCTGCCATCACATATTCCAATACATAAGGCGGTGGCCCTATATTAAAGTCCGTATGTAAAAAGCCTGTTCCGTTATGGTAATCATATTCAATACAATGTCCAGTTACATGCTTACCTCTTATGATGCACTTGCGTTCATTAAAGTCTCTGGCAAAAGCCAAAACTGCTACACCATAACATATAGCCGTTATGGGCTTGTCTGCTCTATGAAAACCTAAAATCAGCTCATGCAATCTTTGGTTGTTGACCATGTCAACAATGGGACCACTACCTCCCACCAAAAGAATAGAATCATAACTAGAAGCCAGGTTATCTACTGAGCTTTTGACAGTCTTGTAGTAAGTTTCAAGTGACCTCAAAAAGTTTTCAGCACTGTAGTAAGGACGCTCAGGAATGAACTCCGACATATTCATCGGATTTTCGAGACGACCTTCACTTTCAAATTTTTTAACCAATTCAGCATCTCCAGCAGTTGTAACACAAGTGCCAAGTGGAGGATCTATATAGGTAGTATCGTAGCTCGGTGGAAGCGCTTCCGCTTTTTTTCCATTAGGGGTCATGAAATCTACCGTATATCCAGCAGCCTCTAGCTTTAGCAGAGGACCTACCAACTCAATACCCCAATATCCATATTCTGATAAAATGGCCAGTACTTTTTTTGTCTTCATGTGTAATTTTATTACGTTCTTTTAAAAATTATATTTCCAGTAAACAAGCTATTACTTCAGATCAAATTCTTCCGTTAATTCAGACTCATCCAGTGTAATTTTTACTGCTGGAGAAAGATTGCCTAACTCAAAAATAAAATCATCACCCCTCATTTGTCTTGCAAAAGCGAAGTAGTTCCAGCCTTCGTCAGATACATTTTCTATCTTTTCGAAATCAAGGGAAATTTTGCTTACGGATGAAAGCTTGTCCAAAACATTTCTAAGCTTACTCACTGTTGATTTATCTATGGATCCAAACAGTTTAAAGCTTGCTATTCCATTTTCATTAGAAGTCATTTCGATATCCAAACCAAGCGACTGAGGGGCAAGACGCACCTTCACTGCTACTTTTTGATTGACATCAGGAAGGAGAATGGTTAAATTCTTTGCATCGAAGTTGTCATACTTCATTCCATCAATGGTCACCTCTTCAATTGAAATTGCACCTTGTGGCAAAATGTCTGGA
>CALRUV010000271.1:0-4740 GCA_943371455.1 Chitinophaga pinensis
AAAGAAGATACATCTGAACTTTCTGCCTTTATGAAAACGGTGAAACGATATACCATACAGGCATACACGGGTTCTGAATTTTATCTTACAAAAGTGCAGGTTTACCAATTGATACCGGGAAAATATAAGGGATGTGTTCCTGCTTAATTTTTAAAAAACAAATAAAATGGGTAATACAAAAAATACATTTGATGTGATTGTTATCGGTTCAGGAATCAGTGGTGGATGGGCTGCCAAAGAATTTACCGAAAAGGGTTTGAAAACACTGGTACTAGAAAGAGGTGCCGAAGTAAAACATTTACGCGATTATCCTACTACTAATAGGATGCCCTGGGAATTTGAACACAGGGGGGAAGTGCCGTTAGCTATCAAAGAAGCCAATCCGATAGCAAGTAAATGCTATGCTTTTAGAGAAGATGCCCTGCATTTTTTTGTGAAGGATAAGGAACATCCCTATGTTCAAGATAAACCATTCGACTGGATCCGCGGCTACCAAACAGGCGGTAAATCCCTTCTATGGGCCAGGCAAACACAGCGCTGGAGTAAGTATGATTTTGAAGGTCCGCAAAGAGATGGATTTGCTGTTGACTGGCCAATCCGATACAATGATATTGCTCCCTGGTATAGTTATGTAGAAAAGTTTGCGGGTATATCAGGAAACAAAGACGGGCTGGACATCTTACCGGATGGTGAATTTTTACCAGCTTTGGAAATGTCTTGTGTACAAAACTATTTCAAGGATCATGTGGCAAAAAATTATAAGGACAGACATATTGTTTATGGCAGGTGTGCACATATCACAGTACCCAAGCAAATACATTTAGACCAGGGCAGGGCGCAGTGTCAGAATAGAAATCTTTGTCAGAGAGGCTGTCCCTTTGGAGGTTACTTTAGTTCTAACTCATCTACTTTGCCCTGGGCAGAAAGAACAGGTAATTTAACCATGGTTTCCAATGCTGTTGTTCAATCTGTGGTATATGATGAAAAAGCTGGCAAAGCTTCTGGAGTGAAAGTGATAGATGCTAATACCAAGCAGGAGTCGACCTATTTTGCAAAAATTATTTTTGTGAACGCTGCTGCATTGAATACTAATTTGTTGTTGTTGAACTCAACTTCATCCCGCTTTCCAAATGGTTTGGGTAATGATAGCGGTTTATTAGGAAAATATGTAGCCTTTCACAATTACAGGGCAAGGGTATCCGCCAAATTTGATGGGATGCTGGATAAAAAATCGGAAGGCAGATCCCCTACAAGTGCCTATATACCCAGGTTTAGAAATGTATTGAAACAGGAAACCGATTTTTTACGTGGTTATGCTGCTGGTTTTTCTGCCAACCGCGGAACCAAAAGAAATACAGAAGGATTTGGCGAGATACTAAAATCTAATCTGGATAAAACAGAATTAGGTCCCTGGAATGTAGGTTCTCATATGATGGGAGAAACCATACCCAAAGAGAGCAATATGGTTAGTTTAGATAAGGATCAGAAAGATGCATGGGGTATGCCCTTACTTAAAATTAATATCGGTTATGATGAGAATGATGATAAGATGGTAAAAGATTACCTGGAGCAATTAACCGATATGTTTACCAAAGCAGGTTTCTATGATATTCAAACGGCAGACAGCAAACAGGCACCAGGATTGGATATCCACGAAATGGGAGGTGTAAGGATGGGGTTAGATCCAAAAACTTCTTTGCTCAACAAATGGAACCAATTGCATGCCTGTAAAAATGTTTTTGTTACAGATGGTGCTTGTATGACGTCAACTTCTACCCAAAATCCATCACTTACCTATATGGCTTTAACAGCCAGGGCAGCAGATTTTGCTATGAGTGAATTGAAAAAAGGTAATTTGTAACCTGTTGTGCTATTAAACTAGTACTCAATTTACTGTGCCTTTGTGCCTTGGTGTGAAAAATAAATGCGCACAAAGTCACAAAGGCACGGTTTTATTAGATTTATTGTGTTTTTGAGTTTTTGGTGATTGTTGTAATATTAAAAAATGTGAATTAGTATCACAAAGACAGCAAATGTTATAATTACTTTTTGGGTATTAAAATGCCTTTGCATTGATTATTTAGTTTAATAGTACAACAGGTTAATTTGTAAATTCATCTAACAGTAAATAGAAAAAAGGATGATTTGTGTTTTTAAAAGAATAATATTTAGTGTACTTCTTTTTTCTGCATTGAATGCTGGTGCACAAGTACCACAATCTGCCAATAAACCCGAACGTGTTAACTGGTTTCAGGATCTGGGCTTCGGAATGTTCATACACTGGAATGTAGATGTAACTCTGGGTGCCGTGATCAGTCATTCACTGGCGGGTGCAACAGATGCTTACGTAAATAAATATTTTAATGAATTGCCTTCCTATTTTAACCCGGTAAATTTTAACCCCGGTAATTGGGCAAAATCTGCAAAGCTGGCTGGTATGAAGTATATGGTGTTCACCACCAAGCACCATGCAGGGTTCTGTATGTGGGATACCAAAACCACTGATCTCAATGTAATGAATACGCCCTTCAAAAGAGATATTACACGTGAATTGGTAGATGCTTTTAGAAAAGAAGGAATAGCGGTTGGTTTTTATTTTTCGCCGGAGGATTTTCATTATTTCTTTGAGCAAAAAATTCCAATTGGGCGTTTGCAATTACCGCAACATTATCCCATCAATAACCAGGGTTTGATGGATCATGACAAACAACAATTAAAAGAATTACTCACCCAATATGGTAAGATCGATATTTTGTTTTTAGATGGTCCGGGTGAGGGTTTGCGTGAATATGCCTTCTCCATACAGCCTGATATTGTAATAACACGGGATCTGATGAAAACCCCTGAACAAAACACGCCCAATGAACCATTGGCGCGTCCCTGGGAAGCATGTTATACTATGGGCACTGACTGGGGTTATAAGCCCACCAATGATCCGCATAAAACTGGTACGGAAGTAATTAATAAATTGATTGAGATCAGATCAAAAGGCGGTAATTTTTTATTGAATATTGGTCCAAAACCTAATGGTGAAATTCAGTTGGAACAGGAGGCTTTGTTACAGGAGATCGCCTTATGGAATTTCGCGAATGGTGAAGCGATTTATGCAGTAAAACCCCTGCCAGTAATTAAAGAAGGCAATATCTGGTACACGCAATCGAACGATGAAAAATTCATTTATGCTTATGTTTTAAGGAATAATGCGGATGATTGGAAATATGGTGAGCGTAAGAATTTTGTTTTAACGCATATTGAAGGCAATACCCAAACCAAAATATCTGTTTTGGGTTATCAGTCTGAATTAGTAGAATACAAGAAAGATTTTGATGCCAAAACCTATCTCGCTCCAACACCTATCGGTTTAGTGGTTAGTGCCGTTAATGGACAAAGATTTTACACCAATAACCAATGGCCTAATGCTGTAGTTTTAAAAATAGCAAACGCTAAGTTCAAAAAAATCAATACCCCGGGTGCTACTCAGAACGGGATGGATGGTGCTAAATGAGTAATTTATTTTTTTGTTTTTCCTACTGATGGATAAGGTTGATCTCCTTTTGCATAATACCATATTATTTTATTCATGGTATCATCTTCTCCACCATCTACTTCATTGAATACTTCATTCTGCGATTGCAAGGCCATCCTTCTTTCTTTACCCCTTAAAGCATTTAAACTTTTATTCATTTCATCTAAGGGGATATTATTTTTTAGCGCATTGTATGACTGTGTGTTTTTTGTAGGCTGAAAACAATCCGTCATAATTCTTGCCGTTGCGTCTAACATATTCATGGGTGGTATACCCAGTATTTGTTCAATGGTTCGCAACATGGAGGTCTGGTTATAGTTGCTGCTATTGATTTTTCCGGTGCTGTAAGGACTGATCACCAATCCAACAGTTCTATAAGCAGATATATGGTCCCATCCCCCCTGTGAATCATCCTGCGTAATAAATATGACTGTTGAATCCCAGTATTTACTCTTGCTGATCATCTCAACAATCCTGCCAACGGCCAGATCATTATCAGCCACCATGGCATTGGGTGTAGGGAAATCCGGTGATGTGCCGGCACTATGGTCATTAGGTAAAGAGACCACCATCAAATTGGGCAGGGTATTATTTTTTTCTGCTTCCTTCCATTCTTTGATAAAAATATCAGCACGATGCTGATCGCTAAAAGCAATATTATCACAATCCGGAAAAGTGGGAGAGATGATGGGTCTGATTCTGGCTATGGTTGAGCTGTTATACCATAAAGGTTCCTGACCTGTTTTGTATTGGTTGTAAAGTTGTGTCCATTTAAGTTTGCGGTCATACACAGTTTCACAGGCTTCCCCAAAAATGCGAACTGTTTTACCATGATCCAATGCCTGGTTCCAGATAAAGCCACTTTTATTATACACCAATGCATCTTCCTGCCTGTGCGGGTAACTTCGAAACCAGGCCCTTACACTTTTCTCTACATAATCAGACACCATGCCCGCATCCGTCCACTGATGCCCTTCAGCCGAAGACTTTCCGGATGCATAAAACTGATCCATCCAGCCATATTGTTTTGCCAGCGCGTGCATATTGGGAGTTACCCTGTTGCCAAATACACATAAGGAGCTATCGCCATTCCCACCTTTCATATCACCATAAACCTGGTCGTAGGTCTTATTTTCTTTTATGATATACACCACATGCTTAAATACAGATGGTTCACCCAAACGCACAGGAACAGGCACGGGTTTCGCCATTAG
>CALRUV010000272.1:0-4710 GCA_943371455.1 Chitinophaga pinensis
CTATACCCCTAGAGGTGTTAAAACATTTCATGATGTAGCGCCTCCTGAAAATATTTTTTTAGCTGCTGAATTTGTTCGCCCAAGGGATGCTTATGAGGGATTAACTTATTTGCGAACCAATGCAAGGATCAAATCGGATAAAATAGCTCTACTGGGTTTTTCGCATGGTGGCACAACTGTTTTAAGTGCAATAGTTGATGCAGTGGCTGTTACAAAATCAACTGCCTGGTCGCTGATCAGCAATAATATCACCTACACAACAGGTGTTTTGGCACCAGCATCAAAACCAACAGCAGGTGGATTTGTGGCTGCTGTATCTTATTATCCCGGTGCCGCTATGTTTAGTTATTATGGAAGGCCAGGCACACCCAGCAATGGAAAATACCAGAACTATGCACCCCTATTATTACATGCTGCAGGCAATGACCCATTGTATACAACAACTTATACCAATAGTGATAACAATACGCAGATCAGTGCATATGATGGCCTGATTCAAAAATCGCAATTGAACACAGGCTCTGCTCCCATCACCAAACAGGTATATACAGGGGCTCTTCATAGCTTTGATGGGGAAACCAGTGCCGGCGTGAATGCCGATGCATCTAAACTGGCCAGAACCAGAAGTATTGCATTTTTGAAACAGTACCTCTTTAATTAATCTGTGATACCTTTACAGATCAGTGATTTTTTTGAACCAGTTTTTTAAAAATGATGTTAGTTTCTTAAACCAAATTTATGTACCAGACCATCCTTAGTTCATTAGAAAATGGCATTTTAACCATTACAATCAACAGACCAGATAAATTGAATGCCCTTAATAAACAAGTGTTTTCAGACCTGAATGAGGTTTTGGATGAGTTGTATGCAAACCCTGCCGTAAAATCAGCCATCATAACAGGTGCCGGACCTAAAGCATTTGTTGCAGGTGCTGATATCAGTGAATTTAACAGCTTATCGAAAGATGAAATGATGCATCTTTCAAAAGCAGGACAGGATACATTTTTCAGAATTGAAAATTCACCAAAGCCTATCATAGCCTGTGTAAACGGTTTTGCATTGGGAGGTGGCTGTGAATTGGCTATGAGTTGTCATTTCAGGATCGCTTCGGATAATGCAAAGTTTGGTCAGCCGGAAGTAAACCTGGGCCTGGTTCCTGGCTATGGCGGCACACAAAGGTTAGTACAATTAATTGGTAAGGGAAGAGCCATGGAATTATTGATGAGTGCTATTATGATTGATGCCGCTACAGCCTTACAATATGGTTTGGTAAATTATGTAACAAGAGCTGAAGAGCTAATGGGCAAAGCGATAGCCATTCTGCAAGTGATTAACAGCAAAGCCCCTGTTGCAGTTGCTAAATGTATCGCGTCTGCCAATGCTGTTTTTGATGAAACCAAAGATGGCTATGCTATGGAAGTAGCTGCATTTGGAGATAGTTTTGATACAGCCGACAGAATAGAAGGTACCCAGGCCTTTCTTGAAAAAAGAAAAGCAGTTTTTATAGGCCGATAAGTTTACTACCATTTTTCCTTTTATTGCACAATAGCAAATATGCCATTGAACTTCGATGTTAGTGGGTAGTTAATGCCATGCATAAAAACAACCCCGTAGGTAACATCATCGACACTAAAGCATCATTTGATAAACCGCTAAAAAGATTTAAGAAATGATTTTAAAAATAAAAAATCTATCAAAAACTTATCCAAATGGAGTTAAAGCATTGGATAATCTTAATTTGGAAATTAACCAAGGTATGTTTGGTTTGCTTGGACCCAACGGTGCAGGTAAATCTACACTAATGCGGACTCTCGCAACTTTACAAAAACCAGATGAGGGTTTAGTTTTATTTGATGACATAGATATTTTGAAGAATCCAATGGATTTAAGAAAGGTCTTGGGTTACTTACCACAGGAGTTTGGAGTGTATCCCAAAATGTCAGCAGTGGATCTGCTTGATTATTTAGCAACGCTTAAAGGCATTGCTATAAAAAAAGAACGGAATGAATTGATAATTCGATTACTAGAAATTACGAATCTTTATGAAGTTCGAAATAAATATGTTGATGGCTATTCTGGTGGAATGAAACAACGATTTGGCATTGCTCAATTGTTACTCAATAATCCAAAACTAATAATTGTAGATGAACCAACTGCTGGATTAGACCCAGCAGAACGCAACCGTTTTCTAAATGTTTTAAGAGAAATTGCCAGTTCAAATATTATCATTTTTTCAACTCATATTGTTGATGATATTAAGGATTTATGTAATGATATGGCTATAATGAACGGTGGTAGAATATTGAAAAAAATAAAACCAACAAAAGCAACAAAAGAAATAGAAGACAAAATTTGGATAAGTAATATTAACAGAGAAAAACTTGAAGAAATGGAGCAAAGTTTTTTTGTACTTTCTTCTAAATACAACCAAGATAACTCCATAAATATTCGTGTTTATGCCAATGAACAACCGACACCAAATTTTGTAACAGTAGCACCAAATTTAGAGGATGTATATTTTATTGCTTTGAAAGATAACATCAAAAACTAAATCGTATGTTTTACGTAATCCTCAAATTTGAAATAAAATATTGGCTAAAGAATAGGATATTTTACGCCTATTTATCAGCTCTATTTTTGATGGCATTATTTACAATGGCAGGAGCTTCGGGGGCATTTGGTGAGGGTTCTGCTTCTGCCAATAATATGGCTAATTCACCAATAAGCATCTATGGCTTTGCGAATTTTTTTAATAAAATTCTTTTATTTTTATTGCCGGCTATTATAGGCAATTCAATAAATAGAGATTATAAAAATAATTTTAACAGCATATTCTTTACTTATCCTTTTTCTAAAACCAATTATCTGTATGCCAAGTTTATCAGCGCATTTTTAATAATTTCAATTATTGCATTTTCATTAGAACTTGGTTTAATAATTGGCACAAAATTACCAACAGCTAATCGATCTCAATTACTTCCCTTTGATGCATCTCCTTATCTCCAAACGTATTTTACATATTTAATTCCCAATTTACTATTATTTGGTGTTATAGTCTTTTCAACTGTGTTACTTAGTAGAAATATTTACGCAGGTTACATCTCTATCATTTTATTCTGGTTGCTCAAAGAAATTTTCATTAGTTTGATAGGATTTGATAGTACTACGAGTTTATTAATAGAACCTTTTGGCGAAAATGCAACAAAATACTTTACCCGTTATTGGACACTATCAGAGCAAAATATGCTTTCCTTGCCATCGGAACCGATAATTTTTTATAATAGGTTAGTGTGGTTGTTTGCAACAATAATAATCTTCATTGGAGCATACCGCTGGTTTTCATTTAGTCAAAATCCAATCCGTTTGATTCTGAAAAAAAAGAAAGGTGAAAGTCTAACTAAAGATAATTTTGGAAGTATTATCAAAATGATTTTACCTAAAACCAAATTTGACTTTTCATCCTTTCAGCAAACTAAAACATCGTGGAAATTATCTCAAACAGACTTTTATTTTATAATAAAAAGTGGCAGTTTTATAAGTATTATGATTGTTGGGATAATATTTATTGCTACCATACTATTACAAATAAACCCGCAAACTGATACTAAATCATTGCCTGTAACGTGGGTCATTTTAGGTTTTCCTGTATTCTTTTTTTCATTTCTTATTCAAATTCTCACTTTTCTCTATGCAGGAGTTTTAGTTCATCGGGCAAATCATTCTCGCATTAACGATCTAATCTCTGTTACGTCTGTTCCTAATTGGGTTTTGCTATTTTCCAAGTTTTTAGCGCTAGTTAAAATGCAAATTTTACTTCTTTCACTGATTGTAATTACTGGTGTTGCAGTTCAAATAAATAGTGGGTATTACCATTTTGAAATTAAGCATTATCTATTTGATTTATATGTTATTCATTTAATTGGTTTTATAATATGGGCAATTGCATCTTTATTTGTTCAAACAATCGTTAAAAATACTTATTTGGGGTTATTCCTGCTCATTTTGGGTACATTAGGTATTACACAGATGCCTTCATTAGGAATAGAAAATTTTATTTTCAGATTTAATGACAGCCCAAATGCGAATTTTTTTCTCAAATATTCTGATATGAGTGGTTATGGTCATTCTCTGGCCCCCTACCTTTTATATAAACTATATTGGCTCATTTTTGGGGTACTTTTATTTTTCCTTACACTGTTGATTTGGGAGAGAGAAATCTCAATTTCAATTGTTGAAAGATTTAAAAGCATAAAAAACCGCTTTAGAGGCAAGTTGGCATTATCTTCAATAATCTTGATAGTGGGTTTCTTTGGTTTTGGATATTATCTTTTTCAACAAGAAAAGAAACCAGAGAATAAATTATTATCGACAAAAAACGAAGATGAATTATTAAAACAATTTCAAAATAAATATTCCAAATATGAAAAAATAAAACAACCTAGGATTACATTTCTGAATGTAAAATTAGATATTTTCCCAGAAACGAATTCTTTTATTGCAAATGGAAAATATACACTTGTTAATAAAACCTCACAAATCATAGATACACTGTTAATTAAAACGGGGTATGATGAAAAAACAGAACTTTCTTTTGATAATAAAGTTGATTTAATTATCGAAGACAAGCTTTATAAGTTTCTCATTTATAAACTCGATAAAGGGATAGCTCCCAACGATAGTATCACCTTAAAATTTACCATCAAAAATGTT
>CALRUV010000273.1:0-4699 GCA_943371455.1 Chitinophaga pinensis
TGTTTTCCTGTAAATTCATCTGTTCTTATTTCTTCCACATGCACATTTTGCTCTTTCAAAAATGCATGAGATGTTTGGATATCTTTTACCGCAAAAGCAAGATGACGCAATCCTTTGGCTTCAGGAAAAGAAGCTCTTTCACTGGTATCAGGAAAAGAAAATAATTCTATCTGATAATGACCTTTGATGGCCAGATCCAATTTATACGATTTTCTTTCTGCCCTGAAATGTTCTGCAACTATGGTAAAACCTAATAGTTCAGTATAAAACCTTTTACAGGCTTCATACAAATAATTATCAGTCATCAAAGCAATATGGTGTATGGATTCAATTTCCAGCATTAGTTTTCCATTTCAGTTGTTTCATCAACCATTACAGATGCTCCCGGTAATTTTAAGGTAATATCTTTCCAGCCCTTTGCCCAATCGCCCATTATTTCCAGTTTACCAGTTACCGCCATTTCACGAATGCGCCATACCAAAAAAGCATCACCCGTTTTTACTTTCATTTTATTTAGGGCTGAACTGATCAATTTAATTAATTTTTGCGGACCAAAATGTACGATGTTTAGCAATTCCTTATCATAAAAATCTACTTCCTTACCAATGATCTTCTTGCCGCCTTCTAAAAAACGCACCATAGAATTTTCTGTGCAAAGTTTTTTCCATTCATCCGGATCTACTTCAAACTCGCTAAGGGTAATGGGTCTGGCCAGTTTTTTTGCCTTGATAAATTCTTTGGGCAATATTTCAAATAAGCTGGTTGGATAAAAAATATTTCCTTTTTCATTGAAAAAGGGCAAATTATTCAAATACAATACTTCTATCCTGCCCTGGAAAGATTTCAACTGACTCATCAGCCAATAATAACTGCATACATCATGCGCGTTTTGTCCCATCCAGATCCAAACAATGGTTTCGGGTTCTTCTTCCAGTCTTTTGACCAAATGATATACCGTTAATTTATCATCCACTATATCCATTTGTTCCATATAAGGCGAGCATTCCAGCACATTCTTCCACCAGTCTCTTCTTTGCTGGTAACCTTCGGTTTCATAAATGCCTTCAATGGGTCCTACTGCAAAATCATCTTTGATCTCAATAATATCTCCCTGTAAACTTTCATCCAATTCAAAAGCTTTTTCCAAAGCTGCTGTATTGGCTTGTTCAAAAACGATGTGCAACATATAGATCAGTTTGGGGTTTGGAGTTTGGGGTTTGGCGTTTTTTTTGGGGTTAGTTTAGGATGAGGTCGAGTTCAACTTTTAGGTTATTGATGATGAATTCTTGTCTTTCCATGGTGTTCTTGCCCATATAATATTCCAGCAGGTTTTGAATATGGTCGCCCTGCTCTAGTATTACTGGTTGTAAGCGGATATCCCTTCCAATAAACCTGCCGAATTCTTCGGGTGAAATTTCTCCCAAACCCTTGAATCGGGTGATCTCTGGCTTACTGCCCAATTTATGCACAGCAGCCTGCTTTTCAGTTTCATCATAGCAATAAATGGTTTCCTGCTTATTTCTTACACGGAATAAAGGCGTTTCTAAAATATACACATGCCCCTTTTTAACCAGGTCGGGAAAGAACTGTAGAAAAAATGTCATCATCAATAAACGGATATGCAATCCATCTACATCGGCATCTGTAGCAATCACGATATTGTTGTAACGCAATCCTTCCAAACCATCTTCAATATTCAATGCGTGTTGCAAAAGATTGAATTCTTCATTTTCATACACCACTTTCTTGGTTAACCCAAAGCAGTTAAGCGGCTTACCCCTTAAGCTGAAAACAGCCTGCAAATCTACACTTCTTGACTTGGTGATGCTACCACTGGCACTATCTCCTTCGGTGATAAAAATGGTGGAATTATTTTGTTGTGTTATAAATTCGCCCTTGTTCTTGGCAGGTGGTTCATCATTGAAATGCACCCGGCAATCGCGTAATTTTTTGTTGTGCAGGTTGGCTTTCTTGGCTCTCTCATTGGCCAGCTTTTTTATGCCTGCCAGTTCTTTTCGCTCTCTTTCATTCTGTTCGATCCTTTTCTTTAAAGCATCTGCTACTGTTGGATTGCGATGCAGAAAATTATCCAGTTCCTTCGCCAGAAAATCAAGGATAAAATTTTTCATGCTCGGTCCGCCTTCATACACATTTTGCGAACCGAGTTTGGTTTTGGTCTGACTTTCAAAAACCGGTTCCTGCACACGCACAGAAACCGCTGCTACAATACTGGTGCGTATATCAGATGCTTCATAATCTTTTTTATAATAGTCACGGATCACTTTCACATAGGCTTCTCTAAATGCCTGCTGGTGTGTTCCGCCCTGTGTGGTGTACTGTCCATTAACGAATGAAAAAATATCTTCTCCATAATCGTTGTTGTGCGACAATGCCACTTCAATATCTTCCCCCTTCAGGTGAATGATGGGGTAACGCAATTCATCCGGATTGGTTTTGCGTTGTAATAGATCAAGCAAACCATTTTTGCTCACATATTTCTTGCCGTTGAAATGCATGGCCAGTCCCGCATTCAGGTAACAATAGTTCCAGAGTTGGTTATCGAGGTATTCGTGTATGTAATGAAAATTGCGAAAAACAGTTTCGTCCGGAATAAACTCTACATAGGTTCCATTGGCCTCATTGGATTTGGTTTCCTTATGGTCTTTGATAAGCACCCCTTTTTCAAACTCAGCGGTTTTCTCTCTACCATCTCGATAAGCGGTTACTTTAAAATATTGGCTGAGTGCATTTACCGCTTTGGTACCCACCCCATTCAATCCCACGCTTTTTTGAAAGGCTTTGCTATCGTATTTGGCACCAGTATTTATTTTACTAACTACATCAACCACTTTTCCTAGTGGTATGCCGCGACCAAAATCGCGCACAGTAACTTTTTTTCCTTCAATGGTTAGTTCAACTTGCTTACCATAGCCCATGGTATATTCATCGATACAGTTATCGATCACTTCTTTTACCAGTACATAAACGCCATCGTCTGGAGCCGTTCCATCACCTAATTTGCCGATATACATCCCGGGACGGAGGCGGATATGTTCTTTCCAGTCGAGGGATTTTATAGAATCCTCATTATAATCAAAAAGTTGTTTCTCTTCTGCCATGTTCAATCGTTAAGGGTCTTCTGCTTAACCCGCAAATCTAACCACCCCACACCGCAGCCCAATTTTACTTTTCTACAAATGCCTCATAAATGTGGATAACCCTTTAGAAACCAACAGAGGAACCTGTGCAAAACTCATTTAAATAATAGTTTTACCGAATCGAAAAAGAACCCACATACCTGGAAATTGATTTAGCGCGCATAGCCGACTTCTCCTTGAAAAATGAGGCAGAAAATGACCGTTTCAAGGATTTTGTGAAGGAAAGGATCGCTGAAGCCATTGATGAAGCTGTGTTTCAGCTAAATGAAAAGATTGCACCCCGCATCAATTGTACTGATTGCGGAAACTGCTGTAAGAGCCTGATGGTGTTGATTTCGGAGGAAGAATCTGACCATCTTTCGGCACATTTAGGTCAGACAAGAGCCGAATTTGACGAAAATTATTTGGAGAAAGGCAGTAATGGACTGATGATCATGAACAGAATGCCCTGTCCCTTTCTATCCAATAATGCCTGCACCGTTTATGAACACCGTTTTGCAGGATGCAAGGAATTTCCGGCCTTACACTTGCCGGGTTTTAAGGACAGATTATTTACCACGTATATGCATTATGAAAGATGTCCCATCATTTTTAATGTGGTAGAACAATTGAAAGATGAAATGGGATTTGACAGAAATCCCACGCCCAAATCCAGCATTTGATAACTTGATCTATGATTTTATTTGGCATTGATATTTTATTAGAATCAAACCCGAGCTGGAAGCAGAGCAGGATAGGTTTGGTAACCAATCAAGCCGCTACAACAAATACACTAAAACCAAGCAGGCTGGCACTTTTAGAAGCCGGTTATCAGATCAAGACCCTTTTTTCTCCCGAACATGGACTAGACATTACCGGTGCAGATGGACATGCTATCAAAGATGGTTATGATGCATTAACTGGATTGCCCATTGTCAGTTTATATGATACAAAACTGGCGCCAACAGCTGCTGATTTGGAGAAACTGGACATCTTAATTTTTGACATTCCTGATGTAGGCAGCAGGTTTTATACTTATTTGTGGACACTCACTTATGTAATGGAAGCCTGTGCTGCAAATCATAAAAAACTGGTGATCCTCGACAGGCCCAATCCTATTTCGGGAAGATTGGAATTGGCTGAAGGGCCTATATTGGAAGCAACTGAAGCATCTTTTATTGGAAGATGGGAAATCCCCATCAGGCATAGTTGTACACTGGGTGAACTAGCTATGTATTTTAAGGATGTACAAAAGATTCACTGCGATATTGAAGTTATCAGATGCAAAGGATGGGAAAGAAGCCAAATGCAATCAGATTGGGGTGTTCCCTTTGTGCCTACATCGCCCGCCATTACGAGTTTTCAGAGCATGCTAATATATCCAGGACTATGTTTGCTGGAAGCAACGAATATCTCTGAAGGACGCGGCACTGCTCAATCATTCACAGTTGCCGGAGCCCCCTGGATAGATGGTCATGCAGTAGCAAAAATGCTGAATGAAATGGGCTTTGATGATGTGAAAATTAAACCGGTAAATTTTACACCAACAGATTCGAATGCTA
>CALRUV010000274.1:0-4644 GCA_943371455.1 Chitinophaga pinensis
GGTGCCAGTTAATAATCACTACAGTTTTAAGGGTACCATGGCGGAGCCTGTAATGGCGGGTATCAGGATCAGGTTTCAGCCGGGAGCTGATGGCTTGCCTGTTAAGTACCAGGGTACACGCGATTTTGCCAGCGTTTTTCTTTCTGCAGGCAATATTTCTGTTTCTTCTGTTGACTCTTTCAGTAATTACAAGGTAAAAGGCTCAAAAGAACACGAAGATTACCTCAAACTTACTGCCCTACTTAAGCCAGCAAATGATCAAATGAAAGTATTTGGGGCTGCTTATACACAGGCCAGTAAAGAAAAGAATGAAACAGCCCGTAAGTCAGCGGAAGATAAATTGGATTCGCTGGATAGCGTAATAAAAGCTTTGTATGGTTCTTATGTAAAAAGTAATATCAAATCACCTATTGCTCATTATGCATTAGCGCAGTTTGCAGGCTGGGATATTGATGTTGATGCTGTAGAGCCTTTGTACAAACAATTATCAGAACAGCAAAAAGCCTATCCTTCTGTAAAAACCTTAGCTGAGAATATTGCCATTGCGAAAAAAACAAGTATAGGTGCCATGGCTATGGATTTCACACAAAATGATACACTGGGCTTGCCAGTAAAATTGTCTTCTTTCAAAGGAAAATATTTGCTGATAGATTTTTGGGCCAGTTGGTGCGGTCCCTGCAGAAGAGAGAACCCGAATGTGGTAAAAGCTTACCTGGCATTCAAAGACAAAGGCTTCCATATTTTAGGTGTTAGCCTTGATCAACCTAATGCAAGAGATAAATGGCTTAAAGCTATCCATGATGACCAGCTTACCTGGTCGCATGTTTCTGATTTAAAATACTGGCAGAATGATGTGGCCAAACAATATGGCATTCAGGCAATTCCCCAAAATTTATTGTTAGATCCAACAGGAAAAATCATTGCTAAAAACCTGAATGGCGAAACCCTTACAAAAAAACTTTCAGAAGTACTAAAACCCTAATATATTAAGTTTATTAATTTGCCTTCCTATGATTGTGATTGCTTTTGCAACACAATTACCGGAAGGTATTTTTTTGGGTATCATTTGTTATCTTGGAAATTATTATTGTTTACAAATATGCTACGTGTTTTATTTTTTTCAGTTTTTTTTATAAGTGTATTGTTCTCAAAAGCGCAACAGTTTGGGGGCAACCCAAATAGTATCCAATGGCAGCAAATCAACACGGATACTTTTCGGATCATTTTTCCAAAGGGTTATCAAACAGATGCACAACGCACAGCAAACATTGTTTCTGGCTTGCAAAACAAGCAACTGGGGTCTTTGGGAACTGCTTTCCGCAAAATCAATATTGTATTACAGCCAGAAACCTTGATTAGCAATGGCTATGTAAGTCTGGCTCCATTCAGAAGCGAATTTTATACAACACCCTTACAGAATCCATTTGTGTTAGGTGGCGTTGATCCGGTTAATAACCTGGCATTACATGAATACAGGCATGTACAGCAGTATAATAATTTTAATAAAGGACTTTCGAAATTTGCAGGCTACCTTTTGGGAGAACAGGGAATAGCTGTTGCCAATGCATTGGCAATACCCGACTGGTTTTTTGAGGGAGATGCCGTTTATAATGAAACTAAATTCAGTAAGCAGGGCAGAGGTACCCTTCCTCTTTTCATGAACAAGTTCCAGACTTTGGCAATTGCCAATCATTTATATAATTACAACAAAATAAGAAATGGGTCATTGCGATCCTATGTGCCCAATCATTATGAGCTGGGTTATTTATTGGTAGCATATGGCAGAGAAAAGTATGGGGATGATATTTGGCTTAAGGTTACCAATGATGCTGCGCGTTTTAAGTCTTTAGTCTATCCTTTTCAGAACGCTATACAAAAACATACTGGAATTAGGTTTGATCAATTTCAAAAAGAGGCCATGTTTTTTTATCAGCAGCAATGGTCTAAACCCACAACAGACACATTAAGTTGGCTTACAGATATTGCGAAAAACAATGTGGTTAATTATAAGTACCCTTATAAAACTATTTCGGGTGATTTGATCGTACTCAAATCATCTTATAAAAACATTCCTGCTTTTTATCTGATTGATCCAAATAAAATAGAAAGGAAACTTATTGACAAGGATATTTCAACAGATGATTATTTTTCTTACAATAATGGTATGATCATTTATGCGGCTTATCAGCCTGATAGCAGATGGGGGAACAGAGACTATCATGTGATAAAAGTATATGATGTACTTAAAAAGGAGGAGCGTGAAATCATTTCCCGCACAAAATATTTTTCTCCGGATATCTCACATAATGGGAAATATGTAGTGGCTGTTTCTACCTTGAAAGACAGTGCCAAGCTGGCTATCATGGATGCAACAGATGGGAAGATACTTTATCATCATAGTGAGCAGGATGCAGTATATGCTTATCCAAAGTTTTCAGCCAAAGATGATTTTGTTTATTGGACAGCCAGAAAACAAAATGGAGAAATGGCTTTAATGAAAATGTCTTTGGAAAATAAAATGCCAGAAGCATTAATGCCTTTCAGTAATCGAATAATCGGGTTACCCAATATACAGGGCGATACCTTATTGTTTTCAACAACACATCAGGGCAAAGATGAAATTTGGGCAATCATTGATGGTATGGAGAAAAAAGGCCCTTTCAGACTCGCTTCCTATGCAACAGGATTGTACCAGGCAGTATTAATGCATCCTTATGAGTTGGTAAGTGCTGCATTTACTGCAGAAGGCTATCGGTTGTGCAGTATCAGACCTAAATGGGAGCGAATTGTATGGAAAGATGCATTAACTACCTATCCGGTAACCCAATCCTATAGACCTAATGACCACCTTTTTTTAGATCAGGTTTCAAACAAACAATATCCTATAGATAAATACCGTAAATCTTACAAATTAGGGAACATACATAGTTTCCGGCCATTTTTTGAGCAACCAGAATACTCCCTTACCTTATATGGACAGAATATCCTGAATACTTTTCAATCATCTATCGCTTATACTTTTAACCAAAACGAACAAAGTCATAAGCTTGGTTTTAATGGTGTGTATGGCGGTACTTTTCTGCAGCCTGTTTTTGGTATTAGTCAGCAATGGCATCGAAGCGGAACTTTCAACAAAGACACAACGCTGTATTGGAACGAATTGATTGCTTATGCCGGGCTGCAATTACCTTTAAACTTAAGTGGTGGCAGGCAATATCGTTACCTAAACCTGGCTACTACTTTTCATACGGATCAGGTAAAATGGGTTGGATTGGCAGAAAAACTTTTTCGCAACCGGCAATTTCAATATGTACAATCAAGCATTCAGTTTAGTTCTCAGCAACAAAAAGCTATTCAGCAAATCAATCCCATTTGGGCCCAAACCCTGCGTTTGCAATATCGAAATGCGGTGAGTCAATTTACGGCTAATCAGTTTTTAGCTACCGGGTCATTGTATTTTCCGGGTCTATCCAATAACCATAGTTTGGTTTTTACGGGTGCTTTTCAAAGCAGGGATACGATGCAGCAATACCTTTTTTCTAATAATTTTCCATTTGCAAGAGGCTATCAAGCCATTGATTTCCCCAGAATGTGGCGTTTAGGGCTGAATTATCATTTTCCAATTGCTTATCCCGATTGGGGTTTTGCACAACTGGTCTATTTTCTCCGCATCAGGGCTAACGTATTTTTTGATTATGCCGAAGGAAAAAGCCTCCGTACAGGTTTACGTTACCCTTTTAAAACCGTTGGAACTGAATTTTTCTTCGATACAAAGTGGTGGAACCAACAACCTGTTAGTTTTGGAATCAGGTACAACAGATTACTGGATAATGAGTTTAGGGGAGTAACCCAACCAAATGTTTGGGAGCTGATTTTACCGGTTAATCTCTTTCAATAAGTTGGTTTTACCTAAATTTGCCCCTCTTTGGGACTTATTTTGCCAGGTTTTCCACATTTTTGAGATTTTTTTCCACTAATTTTTCTTATTCCGGTTGGTAATTTGTATCTTTGCAGCCCCAAAAATTGTATGTCGAAACAACCACTGATTAAACAAGATGGCGTTATTCTGGAAGCCTTGAGCAATGCGATGTTCAGGGTTAAATTAGAAAATGGTCATGAAATACTGGCCACCATCTCAGGTAAAATGCGGATGCACTACATCAGGATTTTGCCGGGTGATAAAGTAGGAGTAGAGATGAGTCCATACGATTTAAGCAGGGGAAGGATCATTTTTAGGTACAAATAATTATTAACGCTGACCGCCGTAGGCTAAATGCTGAACGCAAAAGCAGGAACGAGAAAAAAAACAAACAATGAAAGTTAGAGCTTCCATTAAAAAACGCAGCGTTGATTGCAAGATCGTGAAGAGGAAAGGAAAACTATTTGTAATCAACAAAAAGAATCCCCGTTTTAAGCAGCGTCAGGGATAAGATCAATTTGAAAATGTGGCAATTTGAAAATGAATTTCATTTTGTCCATCAATTTTCAAATTTTCAAATTTTAAATTTTCAAATTAAAAACAGAATATGGCTCGTATTGCTGGTATTGACTTACCAAAAAACAAAAGAGGCGAAATTGGTCTGACCTATATTTTTGGTATTGGTCGTTCCACTGCTCAGTATATCCTAACAAAAGCTGGGATTG
>CALRUV010000275.1:0-4581 GCA_943371455.1 Chitinophaga pinensis
ATACAACTGTGATGGTTTTATTGAATGCACCCGGACTGGCCGCATTATAAGTTGCTTTAATGGTAGCAGTGGCTCCAGGTGCAACGGGTTCTTTAGGCCATTCTGGGGTTGTACAACCGCATGATGCATTAACAGCACTCAAAACCAGGGGTTCTTTTCCTGTATTCTTAAAACTGAATACATGTGTAACAGGGATACCCTGAGGTACAGAACCAAAATCAAATACATCCTGTGCAAAACTAATCACAGCTTTACTAGTTGCTGGTGCAGCAGCAGCAGGTTTTACGGCAGATGTTTGAGAAAATGCAGTAAAGGCACATAAGCTCAGGATCATGGTTAATCCTACAAATATTTTTTTCATTGTTTACTAATTTTTAGGCAAGATAAAGATTTTTTCTTTTGAAATAAACTACCTTTTTCCCCCGGTTAAATAAAATTATTGATCGTTTTTCTTTTTGTGTGCCATAAACCTACTTCAAGTCCTATCTTAGAGTTTATAAACTGCTCATATGAAAAAAACCTTATTTACCATCCTATTCGGTTGGATTGTATTGGTAGCCTGTAATAACCAAACCTCCAAGCCTTCGGAAGATATTCTATTTAAAAACCTGGATTCTACCATTAACCCGGCGGACGATTTCTTTCAATATGCCAATGGTGGTTGGATCAAAAGCAATGCTATTCCTGCCTCAGAAAGCAGTTGGGGGGTAGGATATTTGGTACAAGAGGACATTTACCTGCGTTTAAGAACCATTAACGAAAAAGCAGCCAAAGAGGGAGGTGCAGCAGGTAGTATTGCCCAAAAAATTGGCGATTTCTGGCAAAGCGGTATGGATTCAGCAGCTGCGGAAAAGCAAGGTTTACAGCCCCTGGAAGCTGGCTTAAATGAGATTGCACAAATTTCTGGTATAGATGCTTTAATGAAGCAAGCGGCTTCCATGCATAAAAAAGGCATGAATGTTCTTTTCAATAGTTATGTAGGTCAGGATGATATGAACAGCGAAGTCATTGCATTTCAACTGGCACAAGGCGGATTGGGCCTGCCTGAACGTGATTATTATTTTAATACCGACGAGAAAACATTGAATGTGCAGAAAGCCTATAAAAACTATTTGCAAAAAACATTTCGTCAGCTCGGCGATGATAGTTTACAAGCTTCTTTGCATACCGAAAAAGTGTATCAATTAGAAACTAGATTGGCCAAAGCCTGCCGTAAACTGGTAGATCTCCGTGATCCCTATAAGAATTACAACAAGATGTCTATTGCCGCATTACAAAAAAATGCGCCGGCAATCAATTGGCTGAATTATTTAAGTGATTTAGGTATTCAAAAACTTGATTCCACCGTTGTTGGTCAACCAGATTTTTTTGCGGCACTTAGTAAGGAGCTCACCAGTACCCCTTTGGAAGACTGGAAAAGTTATTTAAGGTTTAACCTGGTGCGCCGGAATGCAGCATTTCTGGATCAGGCAACTTTCATGAATAATTTTGCCTACGCACAGGCATTGCGAGGTAGCAAAGAACCCCGTGTTCGCTGGAAGCGGGTATTGGATGCAGAAGAAGGGGCAATAGGAGAGGCTTTAGGACAATTGTTTGTGAAAGAATATTTCAATGAAACGGCCAAAGAAAGGTATAACTCAATGGTTGAGAATATCAGAGAGGCATTGAAAGAAAGGATTCAGAAACTGGATTGGATGACTGACAGTACCAAACAAAAAGCCATTGAAAAGCTGGCAAAAATTTCTAAAAAAGTAGGCTACCCTGATAAATGGAAAGATTTCAGTGCCTTGCAAATTGATAAGGGGCCCTTTGTTTTGAATATGCAAAGGGCTCGCGAATGGTGGTTTAATTATTCCGTAAACAAATTAGGCAAACCGGTTGACAGAACAGAATGGGGCATGACGCCGCAAACCTATAATGCCTATTATAATCCAAGTAACAACGAAATTGTTTTACCCGCAGGCATATTTGCCGTTCCGGGTATGAAAGATGCTGATCTGGATGATGCATTTGTATATGGTTATGCCGGTGCATCTACTATTGGTCACGAGATCACCCATGGGTTTGACGATCAGGGCCGTCAATACGACGCTGCAGGCAATCTTAAAAACTGGTGGCAGGATGCAGATGCCAAACAGTTTAGTGAAAGAGCAAAAAAGATCATACAACAATTCAATGAATATATACCCGTTGATACGCTGCATGTAAATGGCGAAGCCACACAAGGAGAAAATATTGCAGACCTTGGTGGATTGTTATTGGGCATCGATGCCTTCAAAAAAACAGCACAATATAAAAAGGGCGAAAAGATCAATGGACTTACTCCTATGCAAAGATATTTTATGGGTTATGCATTTGGATGGATGTACCAGGAAAGAAAAGAATCCCTTGCCAGTCAACTGAAAACAGATGTACATGCACCTTCAAAAGAAAGGGTAAATGGACCGATGGTTAATATCCCAGAATTTTATGAAGCATTCGGAGTAAAGAAAGGCAATAAAATGTATCGGGAAGATAGCTTAAGGGTTAAGATCTGGTAGGGCAGTTTCGAGTTTTGGGTTTTGAGTTTCAAGTTGACAATTATTTTAAGACTTGATTCTTGATATTTGATTCTTGTTATTGTTGGCATAAATTTTCACGAATGCAATTCGTTTCTAAACTGCAATATAAAGACTGCGAGCCGGGGGAATTCTTTGATTCAGCAATGCGTACATTTGATGATACTGTTTCATTGATCAAAGAATTTCCTTGGGCCTTGCAAAGAGAATATACGCCTGTTCAATTAACTTGTCCTTCTGTAACTATTAAACACAGCAATGGAACCTATCTTAAACTGGGTCCCTTTTATAATGGGAAATTCACATTATATCTTCTCGTTAGGTCCGGCAAAGTTCTTCATAAGGTCTTCGTTAAATTAGATGATTGTATAGCTGTGATCTCAGATTATTTTGCTGGGAACGATATTTCTACAGGCTTTAGCGAAATGCATTTTATATCACATCGTAAAAAACATTTTGTTACAGAAAAATTTGAATATGTCGTATCCGGAAAGCGGATCTTACAATTTTTGTTTTTCCCTGAGATCTTCTTACTGGTTTATTTTGGTCTGACCATAATCACTGCATCACATGGAGGGACCCATCAATTGGAAGGACTTCTATTTGGTTTGGGTTTGATGGCGTTGTTGGTCGGTCCAAACTGGTATTTATTCTTCAATTATTTCAATGACTGTAAAGATATTTATTTACGTATGTCAAGAGGTCATCAAAAGTTCTTGTTTAGGACAAAAACTGATATGGAAGAATTTGATAAAGCTGATATTGAAAAGGTATTTATTTATATGAACACTGCTTCCAGATCTTTGATACATGGATACTGTATTTATGAGATCTGTTTCTTGAATGGTTATCGGATAAGAATATCTTGTTTATTGATGAACGAATATCAATTCAGGGGAAAGCTACCAGGTAAGGAATTTGAACTGGTGCATAAGGGGTTTCTTACCATGAAGAAAAATTGGTAATTGGATTAGGTTGCCTGTATTAAAATCATGTAAACTAAAAAAATAACACTACTCTAAACCCGAAACTCAAAACTCGAAATCCCTCAATCCAACACCTCATACACATTCATAGCAAGTTGTTTGTTCTTCAAACTCACTTCTCCAATAAGTTTGCAATGAAAGGATTCTTTCACTAAATGGTAGGTTGCTTCTGAGATTACAATTTGTCCGGGTTTGCCAATGGATTGTAAACGTGCTGATGTGTTTACTACATCGCCCACTACCGTATAATCCAAACGGCGCAGGCTGGCAGAACCAATGTTTCCTGAAATGAGTTCCCCGCTATTAATGCCGATAGTTACATTGGGTATAAAACTAATATCCTGGTTTTCTTTGGGGAGGGATAGTATGTGCGACCTTACTGCTAAACAGGCTTCGATAGTCCTGTCTAAATGGTAGTCGCCACGAAATACAGCCATGATAGCATCGCCAATAAATTTATCTACATGCCCCTGTTGCGCCAGAATTTCTTTTACCATCAGATCAAAATACCTATTCAGCATTTTTACAACGATATCGGCAGGTGCATTTTCTGTAATGGCTGTAAATCCGCAAATATCAATAAATGCAACCGTTGCCTCTACTGTTTCATTGGCAACCAGGGAATCTTCAAATTGCTGACTGCCCATGAATTTTAGAACAGTTTCATCAACATACATTTTTAAAATGTTATTCTCTTTTATAGCTAATAAGGTATCGTGTAATTGTTTAACCTGGCGGATGGTTTTTTCTATGGTGAGCTCCAGGTCTTCAAAGTTTACGGGCTTACAGATAAAGTCAAAAGCGCCCTTGTTCATGGCAGATCTGATATTGTCCATATCGCCATAAGCAGAAACCATCACCGTTTTTAGCAAAGGATTATTATCATTGAGTTTGCCTAGCAGGGTTAGTCCGTCCATCTCCGGCATATTAATATCGCTCAAAACAAGGGAAACATCCGGGTGTTGTTCCAGTTTTATGAGTGCGTCTTTTCCATTAATGGCAAAAATGAATTCGTATTTCTGTTCCCGAATCTGTTT
>CALRUV010000276.1:0-4538 GCA_943371455.1 Chitinophaga pinensis
CTAATGTCAATCACCATGCCATTGGACTAAAATGTGTAAAAATGTCAGCCCAAAAAGCAGTATTCAGGTTGTTTTTGCAGACCATAATCTGTCCTATAGGCTTTCTGTCAGTTTTTTTGTGATTATAAATCGTTTTACATAGCTTTAGGCATAGCCAAAACACATTTCAGCCACTTACTGAAACGAAATGGCATGGTTAAGATCCAATACCTGATAAGCCAACTGTGTATCTAACCCCGTATGTAAACCGTGTGAAGAAATTTGCTTATTGACCACAAAAGGTGGTTTTATTGATTTGCCTGTGTCTGTTAAGCGCGCCTTTATGGAGTCAGCGTGCATGGGTACAGGGTAAAGTAATGAATGATTTTACCAAAGATTTTGTGCCCTTTGCCAGTATTTACTGGAAAAAAGCTGGTTACGGCACCATTACAGACAGTGCAGGAAACTTCACGCTAAGACGTAGCCAGTTTACCATTGATACGCTGGTTGTCAGCTATGTTGGCTTTGAAGAAGTAATGAAATATTTTCAGGATTCTGCAATCCAAACGTCTCCCATTGAATTGGTGCTCAACAAACTGAAACTGTCTAATGATGTAACTGTAAAAACAAAATTCAATAAAGGGCTGAGGTGGTGGAAACAAATTGTAGCCACTAAGGAAAAAAACAACCCTTACCAATACCAAAACTATTCATACGAGTTATACAATAAACTGGAACTCGATATGAATAATGTGAACAGAAAGTATTTCACTGAAAATAAATTATTGAAGCCTTTTATTTTCTTACTGGACAATATTGATAGTGTTTCAGACTATACCCCCTTCCTTCCTATTTACATCACAGAATCCATTTCTGATTATTATTATTCCAATGACCCATTTAAAGTAAGAGAGGAAGTTAAAGCTGCCAAAACAGAAGGAATGAAAAATGAAAGTATCCTTCAATTCATTGGTGGAATGAACCAAAAAATAAATGTTTACCAAAATATCACTAATGCATTGGGTAAGGAATTCATCAGTCCCTTAAGTGATGTGGGTGATAAATATTATCATTATAAAGGAGCCGACACACAATACATAGGTGGTCAAAGATACCTGCACCTGCTCTTTAATCCTAAAAGAGAGGGGGAGAATACTTTTAGTGGCGATTGCTGGATACATGGAGGCAATTGGGGAATTTACCGCATCAACCTGAATATTGCAAAATCTGCCAATATCAATTATGTAAACAGGTTGAGTATTGTACAGGAATTTGTATTAACAAAAGACAGTACCTGGATGTTTGCAAAAGATAAAACGGTGATAGACTTTACGCCATTTGGAAAAGAAACTATTTCTTTTATTGCCCGCAAGACAAGTACCTATAAAAATGAAAAAATAAATGACCCATCTGTAATAAAAAAGCTATCAGAAAATGTTCAAAAACTGGAGGTAATTGTTGCTGATAATGCCAGAGAAAAGGATAAGCTATACTGGTCAAAACAAAGACATGAAGTACTTTCTCTGAACGAAAGAAAAGTATATAGCATGATGGACACATTGAAAACGATTCCTGCATTTGTACAATATACCAAAACGCTAACCTTTCTCATTGATGGTCATAAAAGATATGGGGCAGTTGAAATTGGTCCATGGTATAAATGGATCAGCGGTAACCAACTTGAAAAGATCCGTACCCGATTTGATTTGGGAACCACAGAGAAATTCAACAAATACTTGCGTTTGCACGGATATCTCGCCTATGGCTTCAAAGATGGTTTATGGAAAGGAAGGGGTGATATAACCTACCATCTTCCCAATAATAATGGTATTTCACTATTCGCTTCCTATACCCATGACCTGGATAATGGAAGAACACGTTATAATGAAGAAGATATTACCACTGATAATTTATTTAGTCAATTAATAAGGAGGCCTGGTATCCCTCAAAAATTTTTAGGTGTTGATGAGATAAAATTCAGTGTAACAAAAGAATGGAAAAGCAAGGTTTCTATTCAACCATTTTTTACAAGAACGGTTTATGAAACCTTTCAACCCATCCCTGCTTCGAGAAGCTTTTTTAGCAGGTTTAATCAAAAAGACATTATCAGTTCCGAATTCGGTATCAGGTTTAGGTATGCCCCGGGAGAAAGAACTTTTTCGAGACATAGAAAAGAATTAAAACTTAAAAGTAACCTACCTGTGTTGGAAATAAGACCGGCCTGGGGTATTCAGGATCTCTTCAGTTCGCATTACCAATATTTTAGATTAGGCATGAACATAGCACAGTCAGCAAGGATACCCCAGTGGGGAAAAATAAACTACCTGGTATATGCAGGCAAAATATTTACCAATGAATCATTACCCTTCATGTTACTGGAAATACACCCGGGTAATGAGATCTATTACTATAATAAACAATCCTTCAATCTGATGAACCGCTTTGAATACATCAGTGATAGGTTTGTTGGTGTAAATGTGGAACATAACTTTGAGAAAAAATTATTGAACATTTTACCATTTATGCGTAAATCAAATATGCGTCAGTTTTGGAATTTCAAAACAGTATTAGGTGACTTGACAAACAAAAATAGTTTTTTAAACAGGGTAAATTATTTTACTGAATATAAATTACGTTCCTTAAGAAATGATTTTTATACAGAAATAGGTACCGGTTTTGAAAATATATTCAAACTAATAAGAATTGACCTGGTATGGCGGCAGGCCCCGCTTAGAAATATTCCTTCCAATGCAAATCCAGCATTATACAAATCAAACACCAATGATTTCGGTATTTTTGGCAGTGTTCGCTTCCAGTTTTAACCATAACAGAATATTTGGCTAAGCCTTTAAAACAAAAACCGTGTTTTAAAACAGCCTTTATTGGGTATCTTTAAATACATGAAAAACCTACTTACAGTTTTGGGTTCCTTGTTGCTTTTTTCTATAACCTACGCGTCTGAAATCGAATTACAAAAAGGTATGGTTATAACGCAATCTGTACGTTTCCAATCTAAAACATACTTTTTGAATGCCGAGATAGATCTTTCAAAACCTATATTGGTAATCGATGGCAGCAATATCACAATTGATTTTAATCAGGCCATTTTAAAGGGATCCAATGACCAGAAAAATCCAGATAAATTTTATGGCCTGGCTATTTTGATTAAAAAAGGGAGTAAAAATATTGTATTAAAAAATGCGCTGATTCATGGATTCAAAGTAGCGGTTATGGCAGATAGTGTAGAAAACCTAACAATTGATCGGTGCAACCTAAGTTACCAATACAGACAATATTTAAAAAGTAATTGGGAAAGAGAAGACATCAGCGATTGGATGAGCTTTCACCACAATGAAAAAGATGAATGGCTAAGGTATGGTGCAGGCATCTACCTTAAAAATTGTATCAGTCCTACTATCACAAATAATGAAATTACCGGATCACAATCTGCTCTATTGCTAACCAATACCAAGAAAGCCACTATTTATAATAATAATTTTTCCTTCAATTCTGCCATAGGTATCGGTTTATACAGAAGTTGCTATAATACGATCTATCATAACAAACTCGATTTTAATGTTAGGGGATATAGTTATGGTAAATACAAACGTGGCCAGGATAGTGCCGGCTTTTTGGTTTTTGAACAAAGCAGTGATAATATTTTTGCTTATAATTCTGCAACCCATAGTGGGGATGGATTTTTTTTATGGGCCGGCCAAACTACAATGGATTCAGGCAAGGGAGGTTCTAATGATAATTTTATTTACAACAATAACTTTTCCTATGCGTCTACCAATGGCATAGAAGTAACTTTCAGTAGAAATTTGATCATGAAAAATATCATCAAAGATTGTGACCATGGCATTTGGGGTGGTTATAGTTTTGATACAGATATAACTGACAATACTTTCGCCAATAACCGTATAGGCATTGCTATAGAACATGGACAAAATTTTAACATTGCCCTCAATAGTTTTGAAAATGATTTGACAGGCGTAAAATTATGGTCGAGAGAAAAACAACCAGATGACTGGGCCTATCCAAAATTGCGGAATACAGAAAGCAGAAATTATTGGATAGCCGCAAACAGATTTACAGCTACGGAAACTGCTTTTAACATTATGGGTACCGACACAGTTGTATTTAGTGGGAATATCAAATTAATGGTAAATCAACCACTGCTATTGGGTGAAAGGGTTGAAAACATTGATACTTCGAGGGAAGCAAGTGTTTTTGATATGGATTACCAAAAAGATGAAAGATTGAAATTGGTTAAGGTTAAAGAATTGCCTACCCTAACAACACCAGCAGGTAAAAAAGAAATTAGAATAACAGCATGGGGTCCCTATGATTTCAAATATCCCTATCTGCACCTAAAAGAAATTGATCAGCAGGGCATTTATCAATTAGAAGTTTTAGGACCAGCAGGGAAATGGAAGCCGGGTAAAATGGAGGGATTTGAATTGGTGGCTTTAGGAATTGACAGTTTCCCTTCTACCCTCTCTGTTAAACCGGATACGGTTAACCCTTATAAACTTATTGAAATCCTAAGAACTGGG
>CALRUV010000277.1:0-4516 GCA_943371455.1 Chitinophaga pinensis
GCAAATAAACCCATGAGAATGGGCCTGACAAGCTTCGAAAAATTCATAAATGGCAGTTTATTGGTTATTAAGCGTGTACAAAATACACATATTTGTCGCAAAAAAAATTGTTTGTTAAATTTTAAGCTATTTTCTTACCCAATAACATCATCTCTGATGTTAGCAATCGTTACTATGACCTCGCAATGCTCCTAAACGTTGCATACCTCTTATAATTGTGTACGCTTAGGTATCATTTTGAAATTTAAATGTATAGAGATTAAGGATTTAGAACTAAAAAATTTTAGTAAACTATAAACCGCAATCGTTTGCGGAACCCTTTGTTGTGGAAAATTATATAACTTTCGGTTCCAGAAAACCTGCCAAATGAACAATCCAACCTTAAAAAAATTAGCCTCTATGTTGGGTTTGAGTGTGTCTACCATATCCAGGGCATTAAAAAATCACCCGGATATTTCTGAAGCTACCAGAAAAAAAGTTTCAGAACTGGCACAATTACTCGACTATGAGCCTAATGCCAATGCCGTGCACCTCCGTACCAGAAATAGCCGGCTTTTTGGTTTATCGGTACCCAGTATTTCCAATAACTTCTATGAGTCCTTTATCTCATCTATCGAGGAAGAAGCGCGAAAAAATGGATTTTCTATCATGATTTTGCAAAATGGCAACGACGCTCAGATTGAGATCCAGAATCTGAAACTATTCCGTCAGAATCGGATAACAGGCTTGTTTGCCTGTATCACTCCAAAAACCGTCGACCTATCAGCTTTCGACAAAATGAAAGAAATGGAGGTTCCTGTTATATTTTTTGATAAGGTTCCTGAAGCAAATGGTTTACATAAAGTTTGCTTGGCAGATGAACAGGCTGGTCGCCTGGCAGCTGAAGCCATCATCCGTAAAAAAAAGAAAAAAGTGTTAGCGATTTTTGGGGATGAACATATGTCGATAACCCAAAAAAGAAAAGAAGCATTTGTATCCGCATTTCGTGAAGACAGTCCGGAAACGGAAATTTCCATTCAGTTTGCTTTAAATACTTCAGAAGCAAGACAACAGGTACATGCCTATTTAGCAAAAAAAGACAAACCTGATACCATATTCAGCATGAGTGATGAAATACTGATTGGCGTTATGAAAGCTTTACAGGAAATGCATATTGTTTTACCTACAGATGTTTCTTTGATCTCAATCAGTAATGGATTGATCCCAAAATTATTCCATCCGGAAATTACTTATGTTGAAACCAGTGGCGAAAAGCTGGGCAGATTAGCATTCATGCAAATGATGGCCTTATTGGGTGGCAGTCAGGTTTTGCAAGACCTAACTGTTGATGCGGTATTGATACCGGGAGGAACCTTGTGAATATTGAACAAGGAATTTTGATGGTTGAATTTTGAAATGCAGGAAGTATTTTATTTTGAAATGAAATACCGATAGATCATTTCAGATACTTGTGCCATGGCTACTGTAGCAGTGTCAACATTTTCCAAATTTTTCGAAAGCATCACCAACACATATTTTCTGCCATCCGGAAGAAATACAATTCCGGAATCATGGTGTACTCCGGGAATAGTTCCTGTTTTATGCGCCACTTTTACTTCCTTAGGTAGCTTTGCCGGAATAAGGGTATTGTGCTGCTAATCTAATAGTACACGAATCATTTCATCACAGGCTTTTTGGCTATTGATTTTTCCATTGGCCATCTTGTCAAATAAGACCATCAGGTCAAAAGCAGTGGTGGTGTTATTCAGCCCCAGCGCATAAGCCTTAATATCTTCAACACCCCTTAATACTTGCATATCATAGGCGCCCAGTTGACGCATAGTTGCAGTTACATTTTTGGCATCCACCATTTCAATCACCATATTGGTAGCCAGGTTACTGCTGTTAATGATCATCTCGTAAACCAAAGTAGCGATCCGTATTTTTTTTCCAACCTTTTGATATAATTCCTGCTGACTATCATCAACCGGATTTAACTGATACAAGCTACCATCTACGATACTTTTAAATTCATTCTTTACTATGACAGTATCTAACAAATTTATCTTTCCTTCCCCAATCTGTTTATATACTTCCACCATCACCGGTGTTTTCATGGTACTTGCTGCATGAAAGCTTGCTTTCTCATTCCACAAAATGGTTTCACCTGTTTGTACATTTTTAAATGCAAAAGCAAAAAACCCTTTATGTGAGCCTAATAGTTCCTGAATGTTTTGCAAAAGCATTGTTGCACTGTTTTGATTTTGAGCAGAAGCATTTGCTAGCATGATAAACAGTATAAGAGGAAGAAATATTTTTTTCATCATCATTTGCAAAAGCTTATTGTCCCCAGATCCGATAAATAAGGAAGATAACAATTGTTCCAACTGCCAGCAAAATTAAACCGCTTACCCGTTTTCTTTTGATAAATAATAAAAGAATTAATCCACTAAGCGAAATGATCACCATTAATAGAGCTGAGATATCAATTATCCAGAACCAAACTTTACCGGTATCACGACCTTTATGCAGATCATTGATAAAACCTACAAAACCGGTTCTTGTTTCAGTAAAATCAAATGCGCCCGATTGTATATCAATAAATATCGCCGCTTCATTTGATTAATAATTGATTGATTGAATACAAAACGCGAATTGAAATAAATTAAATTAACGACTCTTACCCAATGCGAAAAAAAATATAATTTTCCTTACTAAGATGAGTTACTTAAAAAAGGTTTAAAATTTAATAGGTGACAGGTTTATTATTTTCGGTCATTGTATTTTTTGCTTTATTAAACTGCTCAACCAACCGTTTTCGTTAACATATATTTAGTACATTGACACAAGTTTCTTCACCCAATTATTGAATTGATTATGCAAAAAAGATCATTTTTAAAAGGTTTGGCCTTAGCCGGAATCAGTGTTCCAACTTCTGCGAGTTCCCTGGCAAATTGGATGCAGATAGCCCAATCAAAACCAATAAAAACGCTTGTTGCAGATGATGCATTCTGGTTACAAATGCGGGATAGCTATCGTTTAAAACCGGATTATATCAATTTGGAAAGTGGTTATTACAATATTTTACCCAATGATCTTCTTGAAAAATATATAAAAAATATTAGAGAAGTTAATTACCAGGGCGCTTATTATATGCGTACGGTACAATACGATAATAAGAAAAAAATGGCAGCAAAACTGGCCGTTTTATGTGGTTGCAATACTGATGAAGTGATATTAACCAGAAACACTACTGAATCGCTTGATATGATCATTGGTGGTTTTCCTTGGAAGGCAGGCGATGAAGCCGTGATGGCAGAACAGGATTATGGTGCTATGCTGGAAATGTTTAAGCAGGTATCCAGAAGATCCGGTATTGTAAACAAAATCATTTCCTTACCCAATCATCCTTCATCTGACGAAGAAATTGTACAATTATATGCCAATGCCATCACCAGTAAAACAAAGCTTTTGATGGTTTGCCATATGGTGAATATTACCGGACAAATTCTTCCTATCCGCAAGATTTGCGACATGGCACATAGCAAGGGCGTAGAAGTGATGGTAGATGGCGCTCATGCCATTGCGCATATACAATTTAATATTCCGGATTTGCATTGCGACTATTATGGTGCCAGTTTGCACAAATGGTTGGCAGTTCCATTGGGAGTGGGCATGTTATATGTAAAGAAGGAACATATTGGAAAAATCTGGCCATTGATTGCAGAGGGTGATAGAAAAGAAGATGATATCAGTCGTTTAAATCATACGGGCACTTTGCCGGTTCATACAGATCTTGCAGTAGGTGATGCTATTGATTTTTATGCAATGGTAGGACATGAAAGAAAGGAAGCACGGATGCGTTATTTACAACAATATTGGACCAGTGCTGTTAGAGATTTACCCAATGTAATTGTGAATACGCCCAAGGATCCTCAAAGGGCTTGTGGTATTGCCAATGTTGGCATTAAGGGAATGAAGCCGGGTTTGATGGCAGAAAATTTACTTAAGCAGTACAAAATATATACAGTTGCTATTGATGGCGCCAATGTTCATGGCTGCAGAATAACCCCTAATATTTTTACAACAACGAAAGAATTGGATGTGTTAATAAAAGCATTAACAGAAATGGGAGCAGCCTGATTAATTGGTTTCGGCAAATGTGGCTTTATTAAATTCTATACGGAAACTATTACCACCTTTGCTGATCAGCTTTCCTTTCCAGTTATTGCGATGGAATAAGCCCGTTTCCCAATCGTATGAATTGGTTTCATTATTAAAGATATAATCGCCGCCCTCGTAATTGCTTTCATCAGAAACCAAAGCCACTTTGTATTTTCCGTTTCCTAAAATAATGCAATGACCTATATACAATGTAGGAATGCCTGAATAAAGATCAAACCTTCCTAAGTGTTCATTTGACTTAGGAATTTCAACTGTTGCTTTTGCACTAGAACTTGCAGAAACACTTGTTTGTTTTGCAAGTCGGATCTGAGTAGCACTTACCTGAAAATTAGTTTTGGTTAACCCTTTTTTA
>CALRUV010000278.1:0-4468 GCA_943371455.1 Chitinophaga pinensis
ACTAAGGTTTAAGGGAGCGCCTTTTATTTTATAATCGATACCCATCACGCCATCCAGGCCCAGGGTTAAACCCGTTTCAACCGCAGTACTTCCCAGTTTTCGCCAATTATCATTGCCAATGCCTATATGTGCGCCACCACCCAAATACCATTTTAGTCCTTCTACATTACCCAGAGGATAATACAGTTCGTAGAGACCAGTTAACCTGAATTCATTGGTAGCAATATACCCCAAAGCTTCAACTGCATGGGTTGGGTTGATGAAATGCTTTACAGTAATGGCACCGGGGTAGATCTTAACACCCAGTGATGTTCGGTAATCCGTTCCGATATTTACCTGCGCCTGTAAAAAAGAAAATGAAAAGAGGAATAAACCAGTTAATAGGGTTGATTTCATAAAAGATTTTTTTATTTTATCTATTAAAATCATGCCAAAGCCAATCATTTCGGGTAAAGAATAGTTAAGTTTATCATTCGGATAACTTTCATTTAATCATTAGGTTTGTAACATGCATACTTTTAAAGAACTGGTAACTGATTTTGCAGAAAAATTTGACATCAGGCATTTCCCTGGTCAACCTGCTAGCTTATATGAGCCGGGTGAATATTTTTTAAGTTTAGGGGGTAAAAGAATTCGCCCGGTGATGTGCCTGATGGGCAATGAATTGTTCGACACCATTCATCCAGATGCTTACCAGGTTGCATTGGCTATAGAACTCTTTCACAATTTCACCTTAATTCATGATGATGTAATGGACCAGTCTGTTTTGCGCAGAGGCATGGAAACGGTTCATATCAAATATGGCATCAATACCGCATTGCTTACTGGTGATGTGATGATGATAAGGGCCTATGAATACCTGAATAATATTCAACCTGTTTTCCTGCACAGAATTCTGCAGCTATTTAATAAAACAGCCAAAGAAGTTTGTGAAGGCCAGCAATTGGATATCGATTTCGAAAAAATGTTGGATGTTTCTTTAGATGCATATATAGAAATGATCAGTTTAAAAACCTCCGTTTTATTGGCGGCTAGTTTAGAAATGGGTGCCATATTAGGTGGTGCCAGTGAAGGAAACTGCAGGCATATCTATGAATTTGGAAAAAATTTAGGCATTGCATTTCAAATTCAGGATGATTATCTGGATGCTTTTGGTGATCCTGAAAAATTTGGCAAAGAAGTGGGCGGTGATATCAGGCAAAATAAAAAAACCTTTTTATTACTCCATGCTTTGGAAGTTGCACAGGCAGACGATAAAAATAATTTGCTTAGATTAATGCAAGAGAATCCGCCTGATAAGGTTCCCGAAATCTTAACTATTTTTAGAAAATCCGGTGTAGATGCCTGGGCCAATGAGTTAAAAGAAAAATACCTTCAAACGGCTTTACAACACCTGGAAGATATTGCTGTTGTTGGTTCACGAAAAAAATCACTGGCAGAACTGGCTTTGTTTTTAATTCAGAGGGAAGTATAGATAGTAGCCCTTTTCTTGTTATTTTCATTTATGTAAACCTTTAAACATATTGCATGTCGGAATCACTTTTCAGAAAAAAATCAATTGATAAGATCGTTGCAGATGCAGCCGCCGGGCAGGATGACGGACACGGCAGCAGTGGATTAAGAAAAGTATTGGGTGTGCGCGACCTTACCTTTATGGGTATTGCTGCTGTTATTGGGGCAGGTATTTTTTCTACTATTGGTACGGCTTCATTTAATGGTGGACCGGGCATTGTTTTTCTTTTCATGATCACAGCAGTTACCTGCGGGTTTAGTGCTTTGTGTTATGCCGAGTTTGCGAGCAGGGTTCCCATTGCGGGTAGTGCCTACACATATGCTTATGTATCTTTTGGAGAGGTTGTAGCCTGGATCATAGGCTGGGCTTTGATTTTAGAATATGCAATTGGAAATATAGTAGTGGCAATTAGCTGGAGTGGTTATTTTAATAACCTGCTGGAAGGATTCCATATTGGGTTACCAGGTTGGCTAGCTACCAATCCATCTAATGCACAAGCGGGTTATGAATCTGCACTGAAAGAACTGGGCGAGGGCAAAACTCTCGACAATTTATCCAAGAATGCAAAAATGGGTTATGATGCCATCATGCATGCACCCCTGATTGCTGGATGGAAGTTTATCATCAATTTGCCAGCCCTCATCATTGTATTTCTGATCACATTATTGGCCTATGTTGGAATTAAAGAAAGTAAAAAAGGCACCAATTTTATGGTCATCTTCAAGATCATCGTAATAGTTTTTGTGATCATCATTGGCTTTTTTTATGTTGACACCACTAACTGGGATCCTTTTCTGCCCAATGGCTTCGGAGGCGTATTAGCAGGTGTATCGGCTGTGTTCTACGCCTATATTGGGTTTGACGCTATCTCTACCACTGCAGAAGAATGTAAGAACCCCCAAAGGGATCTGCCGAGGGGTATGATCTATTCTCTAATAATCTGTACCGTATTATATATTTTAATCGCATTGGTATTAACAGGCATGGTGAATTACAGCGAATTAAAAGTAGATGATCCATTGGCTTATGTTTTTGAAAAATTACATTTGAATAAGATCGGTTACCTGGTTTCTGTTAGTGCCGTGGTTGCTACAACCAGTGTGTTATTGGTATTCCAATTAGGCCAGCCAAGAATTTGGATGAGTATGAGCCGTGATGGTTTATTACCCAAACGTTTCGCCAAAGTGCACCCCAGGTTTCATACCCCATCATTTGCAACAATCGTTACAGGTTGTTTGGTAGGGATCCCTGCTTTATTTGTATCAAGTAGCACTATGACAGACCTTACCAGTATTGGTACCCTTTTTGCCTTTGTACTGGTATGTTTTGGCGTATTGGTATTACCTAAAATTGCAAGAGAAAAAGGTAAGAATGCTTTTCAATTGCCTTATATTAATGGTAAGTACATCATACCTATCATTTTTGTACTGGTCAGTTTTCTGTTCAGGGAGCGTATTGGTAATGCCACAACCCATTTAGGTACAGAAGGCTACCAGGAAATATTATTCCTTGTTTTTATGGTGATCGCTTTTGTAACTTCTATCAAATCCTTCATACATAGCTATTCTATCATACCCGTTATTGGTGCATTAAGCTGCCTTTACCTGATGATTGAAATACCTGCGATCAGTTGGTTATGGTTTTTTGCCTGGATGGGGCTGGGATTGGTGATCTATTTTATTTACGGTCGTAAACGAAGCAAACTGGCAGGAGAATAACGAATGTCGAATATCGAACAGATGACTTGCCCGCCGAAGCATCGGCGAAGGAGGGATGACGAAGTAAATTCCCTTCCTATACTTCGACATTCGATATTCATCTGTTCATCTGTTCATCTGTTCTTTCGTATTTTTGCAGCATGAAATATCAGATTGGTGACGAAATATTGGTGCTCCTGAGTAATGAAGAGGGTAGGGTTGTAGAGATCATGAATGATCAGATGGTGATGATTGAGGTAAGGGGGGTGAAGTTCCCGGCATATATGGACCAGATCGATTTTCCTTATTTTACCCGGTTTACCCAAAAAAAACTGGTGCCAGAAAAAAAAGTAACGCCAAAGATTTTCATCGACCAGATCCCCAAAGAAAAGCCCCACCCTAACCGCATGAAAATGGCAGAAGGTGTTTGGCTTATTTTCATCCCAAAGTTTACACTTGACGATTTGAATGATGAAGTGGTGGAACTTTTGAAAATTCATCTGGTAAACCAAACCAACCAGGCTTATCAGTTTGAATATACCCAACAGTTCAATGCCAGCACTTCCTTTGAACTTACCAGTAAAATTGAGGCATTTCATGACTTTTATGTGCATGATATCCCTTTTGAAAATGTAAATGACAGTCCCAGTTTCTCCTTCGACTTTTCTCTATCTATACCCGATAAAAAGAAAGCCCCACATTTTGAAACAACCCTCAAACTCAAGCCCAAACAGGTTTTTCAGCGTATTGAGGAGATGAAGGAAAATAATACACCTTCTATCTCTTATAAATTGTTTGAGCATTACCCACAGAAAGCAGAAGACAATTCTTTTCCATTAGATTCACTTGCTGCCAGGGGCTTTAAGATATATGATGCTTCAAAGGGAAGACAGCATTTAGAACCCCCAAGATCGGTGGTGGATTTGCACATGGAAAAGCTGATGGACAATTGGGAAGGTCTTTCTAATTTTGAAATACTTACCAAACAATTAAATGAATTTCAAAAATGGTATGATCTGGCAGTAGCCCATCACCAATTGACTTTGATTGTGATTCATGGTGTTGGCAGTGGCAAACTGAAAGAGGAGATCCATGATATTTTAAAAACAAAAAAGGAAGTGAAATCCTTCATCAACCAATATGATCCCAGGTTTGGTTATGGGGCTACTGAGATTTTCTTTCAGTATTGATGGTTTGTTTTTGGGTTGCCGATTTTTTTTACTGCTGAGGCAGGGAGGACAGGGAGGTTTCGCAGAGA
>CALRUV010000279.1:0-4423 GCA_943371455.1 Chitinophaga pinensis
GTAGTTACTAACATTTACCCATTAACTTGATATCAACCTTGTGGGTATTGCTACTCTCCTTTATACTTCAAGAAGCATCCGCCCAGGTTTTAACAAAATCCTTTAGTTTAAATAAAACATAAACTCTTTCTTTTCAACTAACCGAATTCAATAAGATTATCATAAAAACCGTGTTGAATAGCTATGATACGGTTAATTATATATTTCATAATGCAGATACAGCGTTAACACATACTGAAACTGAAATCAAATAATTAAAAACGAACCAATTAAAGGAAGAAAGTGTTGCTATCACTCAGTTAATGGAGATTTTTATCTCAAGTCTAATAATTTAACGGCTACTGGTAATACAATGTTTTAGAATGTTTTTGCCAAATATTATTAAATATTCAATACCCAATCAACAAAAGAGAGCACTTATTTATACCCAATACTGTGTACCAGCAGTACTTGCTATTAAAGAAGTTTTAACGCCTGTACTTACAGATAACGAAGTGCTTATTAAAGTACATGCAATAAAAAGAGATAAATATGTAAAAAAACACAATTGTGCAAAGTCAGCACCTAACTGGCATGGAAAGCAATAAGATTTTTTTAAACGATGCTTATCTGGTATTAACATTTGCCAATATCAGCTACTGCATAATCTGATTGATTTTACGAAGATGTAAAATACAATTTGAAAGAATAGTCCCCTTTTATGATTTATTTGTTTCCTTTATTCTAAAAACAAGAAAATAGTTTTATAGGATCGATTAAATCAAAACGTACCTGCCATGCGAAATTATTACAACTTCCGCCTTCCATTATTATTTTTAGTGTCATTATTCTGCGTTTTATCGTTTACGGCTTCGGCTCAACAAGGAAGCCCCTGTGATGCCTCAACAAACTACCTCTACTGGACAGGTGAAGTAAACAATGATTTTTTTAACGAAAGCAATTGGAGAATGGCAACCGAGGATAATTCAGGCCAATCCTGCAATGCTTCAAGCCAGTATTTATATCAGATTTGTCCTTCTGTGCCTGATCTTCTTAATGATCTGCACCCCGATGCTAATACCTTAGAGCCTGGTGCAGCTATCAATTTCAATCTTTACATTTCTTCTGCAACAGTAGCTGCCAGTGGTAATATATTTTTTGGTTGCGCCCAACTGGGACTTACTTTGGTACATACTACTATTACTATAACAAACGGTTCAGTAACACAAGGGGTTTTATCATTAAGTCATGAGAGTACAGTTTATTTACAAGAGGGAACAATGTTAGCTTCGCTATCATTAAACTTTCTAGATGCTGCATCATGGGTATACTTTAAACAGGATAATCCGCAAAATCTGTTGGCAAGAGTAGGTAAGATATTTGTAAATGATGTTACTGGAACTTTGGATAATAATTTCCGCATCAATCAATATTATCAAAAAGGCTCGGTGGTAAGACCTCTTTCCAACTCATTTACTCCCGCGAAGATTTACAGCAGTTCAAATTTGCAAGGTTCTTCTGCAGATGTAAATGAAGATATTATTTATAGCGGCGTATCTGTACCCAATGGAATGAATAATAACATTCGTTCATTTACACTCAAAAGAGGTTTTATGGCCACAATGGCTGTAAACGATAATGGGACAGGAAAAAGCAGGGTTTATATTGCATCAGAGGCCGACCTTACAGTGAATACACTTGATGCAGCATTAGAGGGTAATGTAAGTTTTATAAGAGTTGTACCATGGAACTGGGTTACAAAGAAAGGTACTGGTTTTTATTTTGACCTTGATGCAGGTTGGTATTACAACTGGAATTTAAATGGTAGTCCACAACCGAATACTGAATATGTTCCAATGGCTTGGGGAGCAAGCGGAACATTCATTAATGCCCTTAACCAGATCATTGCCAAGAAAAAAACAACCCATGTATTAGGATTTAATGAATCTGATAACTGTGACGATCAATCAGGACAATACAATAATCTTTGTCAACCTGCTGTAGCTGTTGCTTATTATGAAAATTTAATGAGTCTTGGAGTACGGTTAGGAACACCGGCACCAAGAGAAAACGGGCCAAGTGGGTGGTTGAAAGATTTTGCAACCATCGCAAAGGCAAAAGATGTGCGTTTTGATTTTGTAGCTGTACATTGGTACGATTGGGGAAGTAATCCTGCGGGCACTCCTAATGCTCCAGCCCAGGAAATTTTTAACCGCTTCAAAACTTACCTGCAAAGTGTTTACAATATTTATAAATTACCGATCTGGATCACGGAGTTCAATGCAAATCCAAACAGACCCAATGCTACGCAGGAAGGTTTCCTCACTTTAGCATTACCATTTCTTGATACGCTCAGCTATGTAGAACGATATGCTTATTTCCAGCCATCATCTAATAATGCAAATTATTTTGATGCAGGCGGTGCCCTAACAAATATTGGCACACTCTATAAAAATCAGTCTTCTACTCCATCAATAACAAAGATAACCTATATATGTCCCAATAATCTTGATGGATTAGATCAACCTTATGTTAATCCTGTTGTGAACACAACAACATTTGAAGCTGAGTGCGGAAAATATATCGGCAACCAATGGATGGTATTACCTGATGCAAATGCTTCAAATGGTTTATACATTAAAGGCGATGCAAATCTTGTAGGTGCAACAACACTGGCTAAACAAATACATTTTGAATTTGAAACTTCAGTAACGGGCTCTTACAGGGTTTATATCCGCTCTACATCTTCCGGAACAGGAGCAATAAAAATGGGAATGGATGGTGCTACGCCTGAACAGCTGTCACCATTTACAAGCACCAACTTTATTTGGTTTCAAATCCCAAGGATTTATGACCTGAGAACCGGTAAGCATCGCTTAACAATTGAATTTCCGAACGCCAACATCAACCTTGATCAAATTGTGATTACTAACGGACTTGAAAATCTGGAAGCACTCAAGAAAGAGGAAGGTTATTGTACTCCTTCCATTGTGAAGTTTGGTTTGGATATAACAGATATACTTACTTTCTACGAAGCAGAAAATGCAACACGCGGTTCCAACTGGAGTCTTGAAACATCAACCAATACCGGCGGCGGTGCTTATTTGAAGAGTGTAGCAAATATCACTTCACCTCAACCGCCAACAGGCAGCGAAAATGAAATCACATTTACGATCAATGTTGCCAAATCAGATGAATATGAACTTTGGGCAAAGATCAAAGCTATAAATGCAGGTGAGAATAGTTTATGGATCGCTGTTGATGATGAACCTTACCGTAAATGGGATCGTCTTGGAAGTTCAGTTTATGAATGGTATTGGAAGAAATTTCATTATAGTTATGGAACGGAAGACAGAAGTTTCAGTTATTTCTTGTCTGCGGGTCAGCACACAGTTAAGATTGCTATTGCAGGTGGTAATGTACATGTTGATCGTCTTGCTGTGGCAACAAAAGGAAAAATACCATCAGCAACAGATCCTGACGTGTTACTATTATCTGAAAACTTAGAGTTTGAAGCAGAGACTGCTACTTTTCTTGGGACAGTAACACAACAAAACTGTGTAAATTCTTCTAACGGCATCCAGGTAAATATGAGCACTGCCGCTGCTAATGGTGTAAGATTCCAAAATATAATTGCAGCTATTTCCGGTGCCTACAAATTGAAAGTTTCTTACATGAGTAAGGACAGTAGAAGCTTCAAAGTAATTGTAAATGGTGTCACCATGGGCAGACAAATAACAGTCTCCTCCGGAAACTGGTGTTTCATTGATGCCTCAAATCCAACGCTAGGTTCGCCAGCTATTCATGAAGTAATTGTAAATCTTAATCGTGGTATCAATATCATTGATATCAAACCATGGGGCACCGGCTCCCCACTCCCTAATTCTCCTTTCATTGATAAAATTAAATTGGAGAAAGCTCCTCTTACTGATGTTAACCTTGAAGCTGAATTGGCAGAAATTGTTGGAAGCACAGCGATTGTTGCTTGTAACACTGCTTCTAATGGTGCTTTAGCCAGTCCGGCTTTAGGTACTGCTAATGGTATACGTTACAATAATATTTTATGTTCTGAAGCAAAAACATACGACGTTGATGTTTCGTATATCACTAAGGTGGCACGCAATTTAAGAATCTCAGTAAATGGAGGTGCTTATGTAACTTACTCATTTGATGCCTCCGGCAACTGGTGTTTTGAAGGCGGCTCGCCCAAAATAAAAACAATATCTCTGGCTTTGGCACAAGGCGTAAATACGATTGAAATGCGGGCAACAGCTGCTGAAGCTCCTTTTATTGATAAAATAGCAATTAAAGAACAGCCTATAAGCAATGTTATATTCACAACAAATGGTTTACCTGTTGGTGCAACTTCTGTAAATGTTAATTATAAATATTATACCAATCTCACTACACTAAGTGCCGCATTGAATGGAGTAACAGATTTTAC
>CALRUV010000280.1:0-4420 GCA_943371455.1 Chitinophaga pinensis
AATTACAACCCGGCGAAACCCTTTTGGTACTGGGTGCTGCAGGTGGTGTTGGCATAGCTGCTGTGGAACTGGGCAAATTAATGGGGGCAACTGTGATTGCTGCCGCTTCATCAGAAGAAAAACTGAAACTCAGTAAAGAGAAAGGCGCAGATTTTACCATCCAATATGAACAGGAACTGCTTCGCGACAGCATTAAAGAAATGACCAATGGCAAAGGGGTAGATGTAGTATATGATGCGGTAGGCGGAAAATGGGCAGAGCAGGCATTGCGATCCATTGCCTGGAAAGGAAGGTACCTGGTAGTTGGATTTGCTTCGGGCGAAATTCCACAATTACCTTTCAACCTTCCTTTGTTAAAAGGCTGTTCAGTTATGGGTGTTTTTTGGGGAAGCTTTGCTGAAAAGGAAACTGCTAAAAATTTGCAGAATCTGGGCGAATTGGTTAGTTGGTTAAAGGCCGGAAAGATTCATGCTTCCATACATAAAATCTATCCTTTAGAAGAAGGTGGAAAGGCAATCCGCGACCTGATGGACAGAAAAGTGAAAGGCAAAGCCATTGTAAAAATCGGTGATTGGCAGGAAGAAATAAATGAACCAGTCAGCGTTTCAATATCTCCCATACAAAAGGTCACCAATCCTACTCAGGAACAATTACCCATCGTTATTGAAGACAAGTCCCTGATCAAAAATTATATAGGTAAATCAATAGGCACCAGCGATTGGTTGATTGTAACCCAAGAGATGATTCAGGATTTTGCAAATGCTACCTTAGACTTTCAATGGGTGCATATTGATGAAGAAAAAGCAAAAGCATTATTACCCGGCGGCAAAACCATTGCACATGGATACCTCAGCCTGTCACTCGCTTCGCAATTCTTATACCAGTTAATCCATATACGAAACATACATTCCATGATCAATTATGGCATTAACAAAGCAAGGTTCATTTCACCGGTACCAGTGGGCAGTCGCTTACGTTTAAAAGTTTCTATCAATACCGTTGAAGAACAACCCAATGGGGCAGTAAAAATATTTTTGAACTGTGAAATGGAATTGGAAGGTTCCCAAAAACCGGCATTTGTAGCGGAACTTATTAGTTTGATATTTTAAAAAATAAAATACACCCTATGCGTTTGCAAAATAAAATAGCCATCATCACCGGCGGAGCATCCGGTATTGGCTTGGCTACTTCAGAACTTTTTGCCAAAGAAGGCGCTACTGTAATTATCTGGGATCTTTTAGAAACTGGTATTGCAGTAGCTGAAAGACTGAATACAGCAGGTTATAAAGTAGTTTTTCAAAAATTATCTGTTGCAGAAAAAACAGAAGTGATGGCTGCTACCATGAATGTGATCAAAGAATTTGGCAGAATTGATATCCTCATAAACAATGCTGGCATTACCAAAGACAAGAGTCTGTTGAAAATGGAACAAGAGGATTGGGAACAGGTATTGGCCGTTAACCTTACCGGTGTATTCAATTGCACGCAGGCTGTGGCGCATCATATGAAAGAGCAACACTATGGAAGGATCGTTTCCGCCTCTTCAAACGTTGGATTGCGGGGGAATTTTGGACAAACCAATTACGTGGCTACCAAATCTGCCATTATCGGTATGACAAAAGTATGGGCGATAGAATTAGCCAGGTTTGGTATCACAGCCAATTGTATAGCCCCCGGTTTTATTGAAACCCAAATGACCAATGCCATTCCGGATGAAGTAAAACAAAAACTTACCCCACTCATTCCTGCCGGTCATTGGGGTAAACCAATGGATATTGCTTATGGGTATTTATACCTTGCATCTGATGAAGCCAGCTATGTAAATGGAATCTGCTTAACTATTGATGGAGGCAGTTCCAGGTAAACTTCATTCTTTCATAAATAGCAATACTATTTTACATTAAAATTTCTTTCTCTATTAAACAAACAATTACAATGGCAAGATTTACCAGCATGGAGCAGCTTCGTTTTCTTCTGTTTGATGTACACCATTTGGAAGAGCTCTTTACCCATGAAAGATTTGCACACCTGGATAATGAACAAGCCTGGATGATCATAGAATCTGCTAAATTATTTGCAGAACAGGAACTCTATCCTTATTTCAAAGAAATGGATGAAACACCTGCCAAATATGATGGTAAAGGCAATGTGCATACACATCCGCAACTTAAAAATATTTTTAAAAAAGCAGCGGAACAGCACTGGATTGGGGGTAGTGCCTCTTTTGCACATGGCGGATTACAATTGCCAGAAATGATCTTCAGTACCGGTCACCATCTTTTTCAGGCAGCCAATAATGGTGTTGAAGGCTATACAGGTTTATCTGCAGGAGCAGCCGGATTGATCACCAGTTTTGGCACCCAGGAACAGATAGACACTTATGTACCTAAGATCTTCCAGGGCGAATGGCAGGGAACGATGGCTTTAACAGAACCTCAGGCCGGTAGTTCTTTGTCTGATATCATATCCATTGCAAGGCCAACGGATGCTGGCTATTATCAGGTAAAGGGTCAGAAAATATTCATTTCCGGCGGACAGCACGAAGCCTGTTCAAATTTTATCCATCTCACATTAGCCAGAATAGAAGGGGCACCTGCTGGTGTTAAGGGAATATCGCTTTTTATCATTCCCAAATTCAGACCAGAACCAGATGGCACACTCAGCTATAATGATGTGTATTGTGCAGGAGATTTTCAAAAAATGGGGCAACGCGGTTATGCAACAACCCATTTATCATTTGGGGATCATGACGATTGCAGGGCTTATCTAGTAGGCGAACCACACAAAGGGTTAACCTACATGTTTCAAATGATGAATGGGGCCAGGATCAGTGTGGGACAGAGTGCCGCATCCGTTGCTATGGCTGCATACCAGGCTTCTTTACAATATGCTATGGAAAGACCGCAAGGCAGACCTGCGGGTGAGAAAGACCCCCTGAAGCCCCCTTCCCTTATTATCCATCATGCTGATGTACAAAGAATGTTATTTACCCAAAAAGCAATTGTGGAAGGTGCTTTATCCTTATGCATGGAATGCAACCGTCTTTACGACCTTACACATGCTACATCCGGTGAAGAAAAAGAAAAACATTACCTGCTGCTGGAAATATTAACCCCCATTGTAAAAACCTATGCTTCTGAACAGGGCAGCCGTTCTGCTGCTTTGGCTATACAGGTTTTGGGAGGTTATGGATTTACCACCGATTTCCCTGTGCAACAGCATTACCGCGATTTAAAGATCATGTCATTGTATGAAGGCACTACCGGAATCCAATCGCTTGATCTGTTGGGCAGAAAAGTAACCATGGAAAAAGGAAGAGCCCTGCATTTATTAAAAGAAGCTATTGAAGACACCCTGCAAAAAGCAAGCGCATACCCGGATTTGAGCAAAGCTGCCAAGCAATTACAGGAAGAATTGACAAGAACAGGAAAAGTACTATTACACCTCATGGGCTATGCACAGAAAGGAGCACTAGACAGGTATTTAGCCGATGCCACGGTGTTTATGGAAATGGTTAGTTATTTGGCAATAGGCTGGCAATGGCTAAAACAGGCAGTTGCCGCATCTGAAAAACTGGCTAATAAAAATTTCAGAACAAATTCAGAGGCTTTTTATGCAAGTAAGATCCATACCATGGAATTCTTTTTCCGTTATGAATTGCCGCATGCAGTAGCTTGTGAACAAACATTGATGGGAATAGAATCCTTAACAAATATCAGTAATCTTGATATGTTTAGTTGAGGGAAAGAGCAAATAAGGTTGGAAAAAGAATATCCACAACTTTAATTCTAAATCGCTTTAGCAAGACCAAATAATTATATTTACCGACTATTAAACTGTGTGCTATATGCTTAAAGTAGGGGTATTTGGGGTGGGCCATCTGGGTAAGTTCCATATCAATAACTGGAAAGAGATAGAAGGCATTAAATTGGTAGGCTTTTTTGACCCCAATAACGACAATGCGAAAGAAGCTATTGAAAAATATGGTTTGAAGCGATTTGTGGATGAAGACAAACTAATGGATGCCTGTGATATCATTGATGTGATTGCACCAACAGACCACCATTATGATATCTGCATGCAGGCAATAAGAAAAGGGAAACATGTTTTTGTAGAAAAACCATTGGCAAATACCTTACAGGAAGGTAAGGCCATCGTGAATATGGTAAGAGAGGCCAATATAAAAATGCAGGTTGGTCATGTAGAAAGGTTCAATCCCGCTTACCTGGCCATCAAAGACATGAACCTGAATCCGATGTTCATTGAAGTGCACAGGCTTGCACAATTTAATCCAAGAGGCACGGAAGTAAGTGTGATACTGGATCTGATGATACATGATATAGACATTATCCTGAGCCTGGTAAAAAGTGATGTAAAAAACATTTCTGCCAGCGGTGTTGCCGTAATGACAGAAACGCCC
>CALRUV010000281.1:0-4408 GCA_943371455.1 Chitinophaga pinensis
TTCCGAAGAAGAGAGAGTTTTAATTATACCGTTGTACGTAAATGGTTTATTCGTCTGGCAGCAATTGGTGGTGCATTGGCATTTATTGGTGCATTAGTGGCAGCTTCTTCAGAAGCCAATGAAAATATACCGATGGATGGAACCGTTGCAGGTCTGGTATTTTTGGGCACTATCCTGGCAATTGCTTTCCTGTTTCTAATTGAAAAATTAAGTAAAGGCGATAAAGCGGTTCATGGGGGTACTTATATATTTTTCGCCATTGGCTGTATTATTGTGGGTATCGTGCAGGTAGGGGTTATACAATATTCAGTAAAACTGGCAGGTACTTTCGACCGATATTTTGTGAATGGATTTGGCTTACCATTTTTCTCAGGCTTTGCATTCTTTTTTGTATTAATAGCCGCTATTCTTTGGTATGCCTTAAAAATCGCTGCCAAAAAATCCTGGGCTTATCTCCGATTAGGTGTATGGTGTATTGTTTTTATGCTGATAGGCTACAGTACTTATGTAACAACCATGATACGCAGTAATGCCAATCCTTCGGTTGATATGTATAATGTAGATAACCCCATTAGTTTGGTTGGTTACCTTGGTCGCGACCAGTATGGCGATTTTCCTCTTTTTTATGGTCAGAAATTCACATCCGATCCGGTAGATTTAAAAAGCTCCGGTATGCGCTACCAAAAGGCAAGGGATAAATATATTGAAATTGGACCCGACAGGAAATATGTTTACATGGCGGAAGACAAAATGGCTTTCCCGCGTGTATGGGATCCAAGTAATGATCAAAACCATGCCGACTATTATGCATATTACTTAGGAATAAATAAAACCAGGGACGGAAAATATGAGCGCGCCCCAACTCAGGCAGATAATATTAAATTCTTCATGGGCTATCAGATTTACTGGATGTATTTCCGCTATTTCATGTGGAATTTCTCAGGTAAACAAAACGATAACCAGGGATTGTTTGCAGGTAATGTTCGTGATGGTAACTGGATAACTGGTTTGCCTATCGACAACCTGATTTATGGCGATCAAAGTACTATGCCTGATAGTCTGAAAAATAATAAAGCACATAACAAACTTTTTGCACTTCCTTTTATACTCGGACTGCTAGGGCTCTTTTTTCATTTCAAAAAAAGCAGGGAAGATGGTGCAATTAATATGTTACTATTCTTCTTTACGGGATTTGCCATCATACTATACCTGAACCAGGCCGGTTACCAGCCACGTGAAAGGGACTATGCCTATGTGGGAAGTTTTTATGCTTTTGCCGTATGGATTGGACTAGGGGTTTTGAAAGTGAAAGAATGGTTTGGGACTATTAAATTAGCACAAACCACAGCCGCAGTTTTGGCAACATTCATTTGCTTATTGGCGGTTCCTGTTTTGATGGCGCAGCAGGAATGGGATGACCATGACAGAAGCAAAAAAGAATTACCCAGAGACCTTGCCAGAAATTACCTGGAAAGTTGCGTACCAAATGCCATTCTGTTTAGTTATGGTGATAATGATACGTATCCGCTCTGGTATGCACAGGAAGTGGAAGGTATTCGTCAGGATGTGCGTGTAATTAATTTTAGTTTATTAGGGATTGACTGGTATATCAATGAATTGCGTTATAAAGTAAACAAAAGTGATCCTATTGATGTGATCTGGACACCTGAACAAATTGAGGGCGGTAAACGTGATTATATTTTATACAAACCAAGACCAGAAATTCCGGAAGACAGGTATTATGATTTGTTTGATTTGATGAAGAATTATGTAGGTAGTGATGATCCAACTAAAATTGATGATTCCAGAGGTGGAGATCCTTTGAATACCTATCCTGTTAAAAGGGTTTCTGTACCTGTTGACAAAGCCTTAGTATTAAAGAACGGAACAGTTAATGCCAATGACAGCGTTGTTAGTGAAATGCGATTTGATATACCTAAAGGTGCATTGGTAAAAAATGATCTGGCCTTACTGAATATCATCGCCGCCAACAAATGGAATCGCCCTATTTATTTTACCAACCCCAGTGCAGAATTAGGTTTTGATAAATTCATACGCAGGGATGGTTTAAGTTACCGCTTGGTACCTGTTGAAAACAGTCAGGTGAATACCAATTGGATGCTGGATAAGGCAATGAACACATTCACATTTGGCAATGCTAATGTAAAAGGTGTGTATTTTGATGAAGAAAACCGCCGACACCTAAATACCATTCGTTCAGCTTATGCAGAATTGGCAATGGATCTGGTTGCAAAAGGTCGTAAAGAAGAAGCCAGAAAAGTATTGGATAAAGCGGATAAAATGATCGATCAATCCAACTTTGGTTATGGTATGGTTAGTCGCGGTAATTTCCATAACCGTAGTTCCCTTTTATTCCTGGAAGCTTGTTATTTGGCTGAAGCAAAAGAGCTAGCCGGTAAGGTAAGTAAATCGGTACAAACTGATCTGCAACAGCAAGTGCTGTATTATAATAGTTTAAGTGGCGAAAAGGCAGAAAATATGGCTGACGAAAAACGGGCAGCCGAAAACTACCTGCAGGGTATGAAGCAGATGGAAACTATGTATAATCCGCGTATACAAATACCCGGTAAATTAATGTCACCTGCTGATACCGGAAAAGCTGCAACAGAGAGTGGTAAAAAATAAAAATTAAAAATATGTATAGAAGAAAGCCGGGTTTTACCCGGCTTTCTTTTTGTACCTGTAGAACCTTTCTGTTATTAGTTGGTTATAAGTTAGATACTTATTTTATCCATTCTTTTTTTTTAGTAGTTTACACAAATGATCGGACATCGGTTTGCAAATTTTGATCCCAATGCCAATGGCAAAAGCAAATTTGAACAGTTGCTGGATATATTCATGCAATTACTTACCTATACCAATGGTGATGCTGGTGAGGCATTGAACTGGCTTAATGAAATGGACAGGCAATACCTGCTTACTAATGATGCCTACGGCATGGGCGATTTTATTGAAGACCTGAAGCAAAACGGCTACATGCAGGAAAACCCGCAGGATGGCAGTTTTAAGATTACCGGTAAATCGGAGCAAACCATTCGTAAAAAAAGTCTCGAAGAAATTTTCGGGAAACTGAAGAAATCAAAACAGGGTAATCACCAAACTTTTAAACCGGGGCAGGGAGACGAAATAAACCCGGATACCAGGCCTTTTCAGTTTGGCGATATGCTGGAGCAGATAGATTTTACCGAAAGCATTCGCAATGCCCAGATCAATCATGGTGTTGAGAGTTTTTTTATGCAGGAAGATGACTTGCAAATAAGGGAAAGTGATTTTAAAACGCAAACATCCACTGTATTGATGATCGATATTTCTCATTCAATGATTCTGTATGGAGAAGACAGGATCACGCCAGCCAAAAAAGTAGCTATGGCACTGAGTGAACTCATCACCACCAAATACCCCAAAGACACGATTGATATTGTTGTTTTTGGAAATGATGCCTGGAGTATTGAGATCAAAGACCTTCCTTATTTGCAGGTAGGGCCTTACCATACCAATACGGTTGCCGGTTTGGAATTAGCAATGGATTTGTTGCGCAGAAGAAAAAATCCGAATAAGCAGATATTCATGATCACGGACGGTAAACCTACCTGTTTAAAAATTGGCAAAAAATATTATAAGAATAGTTTTGGGCTGGATAGGAAAGTGGTGAATCGCTGTATCAACCTGGCTGCACAATGCAAGAAGTTGAAAATTCCCATTACAACATTTATGATCGCTTCAGATCCTTATCTGCAAAATTTTGTACAGGAGTTTACTGAAATGAACAATGGTAAGGCCTATTTTGCGTCGCTTGATAAATTGGGCTCTTTTATTTTCAAAGATTTTGAAAGCGGTAAAAGAAAGACTGTGTATTGATTAAGGTTTGAAGTTTATAGTCTATAATTTGGGGTTGTTAGATAGGACATTACAGAAAAACATGCCCAAATTATACTTGCGTAGAAATACCATTAAAAAATATTATTAGATAATCATGGATATAAAGAAAATTAAAACCTTAGGGCAATTAAAAAAAGCGGGTTATAGCAGTAAAACTATTAAAGAAGAAATCAGGCATAACCTTATACAAACCATACGCAACAAAGAAAATCCATTTGAAGGGATACTTGGGTATGAGGATACGGTGATACCTGATACAGAAAGGGCATTGTTAAGCCGTCATAATATCCTTTTTCTAGGGTTAAGGGGTCAGGCAAAAACAAGGATGGCAAGGCAGATGATTGAATTGTTGGATGAATATATTCCCATAGTTGCCGGCAGTGAAGTGAATGATGATCCGTTAAATCCACTGAGTAAATTTGCGAAAGACCAGATTGTGGAACACACAGATGATACGCCCATACAGTGGATTCACCGTTCAGAACGTTATGGCGAAAAACTGGCTACA
>CALRUV010000282.1:0-4388 GCA_943371455.1 Chitinophaga pinensis
GATTTCATTGGTAGCACCTATCATGGTTTCTTCCAATCCACTATGAACCAGATCAATTTCTTCAGCACCATGTAAAATCATTTTTCTTTCTTGAATAGAAACTTTTTTCCCGGTCAAGGATTCAATTTGTTTCAAAATATGACTGTTCAGGTTTTCAGTAAATCTTTTTTCCATCATACCATGACTAACATGGCTCAAGTTTTTAAGCCATTCAAAATAGGAAACCGTAACACCACCTGCATTCAAATACATATCCGGAACTACTAAAACACCTTTTCTAATGAATACCGCATCTGCTTCTGGTGTAAGTGGACCATTTGCAGCTTCTCCGATTATTTTTGCTTTCACTTGCTCGGCGTTTTTCCCATTGATTACATTTTCCAAAGCAGCAGGAATCAGCACATCACATTCTAACTCCAAAGCATCACTGCTTTTTTCTAAATTGGTTGCGCCCGGAAAATTGAGAATTGAACCTGTTGCTTTTCTGTGTTGAAAAACTTCTTCTTCATTCAATCCATCCTCTTTATATATCGCTCCTTCATATTCTGCCAATGCTACTAAAATGGCTCCATTTTCTCTGAAAAATTTAGCACTATGATAGCCAACATTTCCCAAACCCTGAACAACCACTTTTTTACCCTGTACACCTTTTGTCATTTTCAATTTCTCCATCACATCAGGCATATTCATTACTTCACGAATGCCAAAAAATACGCCAAGCCCTGTTGCTTCTTTTCTGCCATGAACGCCACCTTGCGAAATAGGTTTACCCGTTACACAACCGGCTGCATCAATTTCACCGGGTTTTAATGATGAATAGGTATCAACAATCCATGACATCTCTCTTTCACCTGTACCATAATCAGGTGCGGGAACATCAATACCAGGTCCTATAAAATTCTTTTTCACCAGCTCGCTGGTATAACGCCTAGTAATTTTTTCCAATTCATATACACTATGTTTTTTAGGGTTGATTTTGATACCCCCTTTTGCCCCTCCAAATGGCACATTCACAATGGCACATTTATAGGTCATCAATGATGCCAATGCCATTACTTCATCCTGGTTCACTTCATCACTAAATCGGATACCACCTTTACAGGGAGATTTATGCTGAGAATGTTGCACACGATAGGCTTCAATAACTTCAATTCTGCCATCATCCATCTTAACTGGAAACCGCATAGTGTAAATACTGTTGCATGCTTTGATCTGCTCGAGCAAACCATCTTCCCATTTGGTATATTTTGATGCTTTATCAAAGCTTTCCCCTACGCTGTGGAAAAAGCTATACGGTTGTTGACTTGACATGTGTTTTAGTTTTATATTGATTTTCTAATGGCAATCTTTTCCTTTCGGTGTTCCTGGTTTTTTAGGAACAATTGTATAACTGATATTACACGAACAAATACGCAACTAAACGTTTTTATTCGCTTTTTCCAGCCTGGTTATTTTCCTGTCCAGATTATAAACATAAAAGAACAGGCCCAGCAAAATGGTTACTACTACGGCCACAACCACATAAATTTTTCCATTGCTTTGCATAAATCCTTTGGGTACAGCTTCTTCTGTTTGCGCTTGAATGGAAATGGCAGATACCATTCCTACAAATAGCAATAAGTATTTTTTTAGCCTATTCATTAGTCATATTTTTTTGATGTAAAATCTGTACCCGTATTCTTAGCGTTGTGATCCATACACTTAATAATGTCCAGCCAATAAAAGCAGGATACATTACCATGCGCATACTATCCGTTGAATCTTTGGGGTTTAACCCGGGATTACCTTCACTACCTTGTCCGCCGGGGTGCAAGCTTTCTGTAAGTCTTGGCAAGATCCAAATAGTAGGAAACAACATGAAGAAGGCAAATATATTATAGACGGAACCAATTCTTGCCTGTTTTTCTTCGTCTTGCAAACTACCTTTCAAAACAAAATAAGCAAAGTACATGAGCAAAGCAATAGCAGTGCCATTTTGTTTGGGATCACCACTCCAGGGTTTACCCCATTGAAAATTAGCCCATATCATACCTGTAACCAAACCCAAAACACCTAATAATGTTCCTGTTCTGGCAAACTCTGTTGCATAAATGTCTGATACAACATTTTGTTTACGCAAATATTTTATAGCATACACCACAGAAGTAGTAAAACAAACCATCATAGCAATCCACATGGGTACATGGAAAAATAAATTTCGGATGGTCTCTTTCAAAGGCACACCAGGAGGCGCAGGTACTTCAACCAAAAAACCATAGGTGCAGGTGTAAAGCAACAATAAAAAACAAATTATTTTCCACCAGGATTTTCGAAGCATGATTTTCTTTTTACGACAGTTTAACTATCGATAAACTAACAGGTGTAAGCGCAAAAATAGGTGAAAGGGGCTCAATAAAAAGAATCATTGTATAAAATTTACTAACCATAAAATTAAATGCGCGCTAACTCCTCCATTAACTTACAGCTTACCAATAAAAAAGGTCATTTTAAAAAATCACTACAATTGGTGAATTAGCTTTTACAAATTATATTTAACAAATGCAGCAGGCCATTTTAGAGATCAAAAACCTGTCCATCGATTTTATCAATCAGGAAGGAATAACTCATGCATTAAACAATATTAATATATCTATAAAAAAGGGCGAAATACTTGCAATTGTAGGTGAATCAGGCTCTGGCAAGTCGGTTACAGGCCTTTCCGTGTTAAAATTATTGCCTTCACCACCTGCAAAATATCTTTCCGGAGAAATTTTATTACATACAGGAGAACAAACCATCAACATTTTAGAAGCGACTACTGATCAATTAGCATCCATTCGAGGCAATCGGATTGCTATGATTTTTCAGGAACCCATGACATCCCTCAACCCTGTTTTCACCTGTGGTTTCCAGGTGATGGAAGCGATTCAATTACATTTTCCTCTTAACAAAGAAGAATCAAAAAAAAGACCATTGCCTTATTTGAAAAAGTGCAACTTCCGGAACCTGCTCTTATATTTTCAAAATATCCCCATCAATTAAGTGGTGGTCAGAAACAAAGGGTGATGATTGCCATGGCCATGAGTTGTGAACCTGATTTACTTATTTGCGATGAACCAACCACAGCGCTTGATGTAACCGTACAAAAAAACATTCTGCAATTAATACGCAACCTGCAGGTTCAAACCCATATGGCAGTGATCTTTATTACCCACGACCTAAGTGTGGTAGCAGAAATAGCCACTAGGGTAGCCGTTATGTATAAGGGTGAAATTGTTGAATTGTCGGATGCTGCTACCCTCTTTAGAAACCCCAAACACCCTTATACCAAAGCATTACTGGCATGCAGACCCTTGCTGCACCAACGGGGTGAAAGATTACCGGTGGTGAGCGATTTTATGGAACTGGGGAATGATGGAAAAATTAGGGAGAAAGCATTTATAGCCGATACCCCCATACCAGAAATAACAATGCCTGTTTCTGAAAAAAACAATCCCTCCACATTGCTTTCCGTTAAAAATCTTTCTGTTCATTTTCCAGGCAAGAAATCATTTCTGGGCAATACCCTCAGTTACCATAAAGCAGTAGATGATATTAGTTTTGACGTTTACGAAGGCGAAATAGTTGGCCTTGTTGGCGAATCTGGTTGTGGCAAAACAACATTGGGCCGAACAATTTTGCGTTTGATCGATGCCCATGCAGGATTCATTTTTTATAAGGGGAAAGATCTGTTACAAATGAAAAGTAGCCAGCTGCAGCCTATCAGAAAAGATATGCAGATCATTTTCCAAGATCCTTATTCATCCTTACATCCGCGAATGACCATTGGTGAGGCCATTTCAGAACCCTTACTCGTTCATAAGATCATTGCAGGCAATGCCAGCAGAAAAGAAAAAGTAATGGACCTACTAGAAAAAGTAGGCCTCAAACCAGAACACTATGCGCGTTACCCACACGAGTTTAGCGGCGGCCAGCGACAAAGAATTGTTATTGCAAGAGCTTTGGCTTTAGAGCCATCCTTTATCATTTGCGATGAAAGCGTTTCTGCATTGGATGTTAGTGTGCAGGCACAGGTATTGAACCTGCTGAATGACCTGAAAAAGGAATTCGGTTTTACAGCTATTTTCATTTCGCATGATTTGTCGGTGGTTCGCTATATCAGTAACCGCATCATCGTGATGAATAAGGGAAAAATTGAAGAGATGGGAGAAGCAGAACAGGTGTACAATAATCCACAAAGTGCTTATACACAGAACCTTATAGCGTCTATACCTGGAATTTCGGCTTAGATATACACAATTAAAAAACTTGTTCAAGAAGCTTGAATTGGCATTTTGACCTGTTTTTTGTACCTTTGCCGACTTTCTGAAATTCATGCCGTAACATGAAGTTTTGCATATCCTGCTGGT
>CALRUV010000283.1:0-4350 GCA_943371455.1 Chitinophaga pinensis
CATAAAATTGGGAAAATGTAAAATCCTGTGCAAATAATACTTGTATTTGAACAATAAATAGGAGTAACCAATAAATGTATATTTTCAGCATGGTCTTTTATTTAAGAATTGCTACATTTCCTTTAAATGTTGCCGGAATGCCCCTTTCACACAAAACTTCACAGATATAAACATATACATCGTGTGAGGCAGCTGCCCCTCTGATTTTTCCATTCCAGCCACTGGCTATATCACCAGGAAAAAAATTTACTTTTTCAAATACCATTTCGCCCCAACGATTGTAAATGCGAAAACTTTTAACTTGTTTCAAGCCACGACCTTGTACAATCAATAGATCATTTATACCATCACCATCAGGTGAAAATGCATTGGGTATATAAATTTCCGAATTTGGACAAAATGTTTTTATACAAACCGTATCTGTACTAATGCATCCATAAATATTAGTAGCAGTGCAACTGAGACATTCATCAAATACAACCTTAGCTGTTGGTTCCTGACAGAAAATGCATGAGAAGCTGGCATTTCCTTTCCATTGCCATTTCTTAATATCATTCACATTACTAAACACTTTTAATTGTACAGGTACGCTAGAAAGTATTGCTGTATCTCTTCCAATAGAAATGGATGTGGGTTTACCAACCACTATTTTGATTTCCGCACTATCTGTAAAACATTGGTAATTGTCTTTTGCTTTTACCTGATAGGTTGTAGTTGCCAAAGGTGTAACAATAGGGGATGGACTTTTTGAATTGTTCAAGCTTGGTTCTGCCTTCCATTCATAACTTGCACCTCCTGAAACAAGTAATCGTTTCGATTCACCTAAGCATATAGTATCTGGTGTTTTTACGGAAAGTTTGAGAGGGGGTATTACCCTGATATTGGTAGATGCTATATTACTACAACCATATTCTGAGTAACCAATAACATTATATCTTGTATTCTTATTGGGTTGAACAATTGTTTCAGTACAATTATTACAAATAACCTTGTTATTCTGGTCTTTCCAGATATAGCTCTTGGCACCATTTGCTCGTAAAACTACAGAGTCACCCTTGCAGAGTATTTGTTCCGGAGCCAGACTGATGGTAGGTTTTGGGTGGATCCTTAGATGTTTGAATGCTGAATCATAGCAACTGTTTATAGTGGCTACCGTTAATTTAATGGTGTACATTCCTTCACTATAATAATAAACCTTAACAATAGAATCTGTAGCATTGGTGCCATTGCCAAGATTCCAAAACCGGGCTTTGATAGAATCAACAGAATTCACTTCTGATGTGAGTTCCAGAATATTATTCATACAAGCTTCATTAATGGCATTAATATTAGCCTGCGGGAACTGGTAAATATTTACTTTAAACCTTGCCTGAATACTATCCATACAGCCATAAACAGTACTAACACGAATAGTTGCTTTGTTTTCACCAGGTTTTTGAAAACTGTATGAAAATTCTTTTTTATCGTCAATGATTTTTTGATCAAGCCTCCAGAACCTTTGTGTAATTGGGAAAAAGGATTCACTTTTATCCTTAAGCTGGTAAGTGGTTTTTCCGCAATCATACAATGCTGATAGTTGAATATCGGCATTCACTTCATCAATCCTGATAGTGTCAATGCCAGTCATAGGCACCAAACAGCCTGACAGATTATTGATGAGTGTAATTCTGGGAAGAAAAATTCCTTTTTGGGTATATTGGTGTGAAATATTTTTTTCTTTAGAAGTAATGAAAATACCATCACCAAAATCCCATTTGATGGAATCTGCATTAGTAGCTTGTGCAGTAAAATTAATATCGTTTTTTAGTGAACAGTAAATGCCTCCTTTATATGATAGCAAAGCATCCGGAGCATTTATAAGTATGTAAGAAGAGTCAATATACAAACATCCTCCGGCAGCTATAGATGTCATAATGACCTTATAAGTACCGTTTGCTGTATACTGATGTGTTGCAGTATCCCCGGTGCCAAAACTACCATCTCCCCAGTTCCAGCTAGTTTGCAACGCAGGCAGGTTTTGGTTATAAACAGTAACCTTAAATGGCAAGCAATTTCCAATGGTATCTGAAATGGTGAACTTGCCTTTGGTCTGACTATTTATTTTAACAGGAATAAAGGTGCTGTCGAAACAAGAAACCTGCGGATGATGTATCCAGGTTCTAAGTTTTGCAATATAGTTTCCTGCCTGAAGGTAGTTATGTAGTAGATCCCTTCGGGTTGATTGTGAGTTATCACCCAAATCCCAAATAAAAGAAAGTATAGAATCTGATTGGTTAGTGAAATTTATTTTTTCGCCAATACATGCAATTTTTATGGAACTATCTGATCTTGCTTTAATGGAAGGGAAAATATATACAGGACGGTAAACCACCGAGTCACTGCATGAACTACTAATGGTATTTTTAATGGTATAGTTGCCAGTTTTCTGGTAAGTATGTGCAATACGGTCAGTAGTATTTGATATTGTAGAAGCTGAACCATCCCCCCATTCCCAACTTATTTTTTTGGATGCTATCGTGTTGTTTTGAATCGAAAGCGTAAAGGGTGCACCACAAACTGCTGTATCATTTAATTGGAGTGAAACAGTAACAGGGTTGGGTAAAGTTTTTATCGGTTTTACAATAGAATCTATGCCACATTGATTTGATGCAATAAGTTTCGCAGGGAAATAAATTATTTGTCCACTATGGTATGTATGGGTTAGTGTATCATTTAATAGTAAAATACCTGTATTTCCATCTCCGAAAAATAGCTGGAAAGTACTGTTTACTGCTGTTGATTTATTTTGAAAGTGTACTTGCATGGGTGAACATCCATTTAATATGTTCACGGTTAAATCGGCCTTAGGTTTGCTTTTTACGATAATGTTTCTATTTTCAATTACGGTATCGCATTTTCCAATTGCTTTTAAATTTATTTGATATACCGTATCCAAAAGAGAATAAGCGCCATTGTAGACTATGCTTCCTGGATCTGTTAGATTTGTTTGTGAGCCGTTACCCAGATCCCAATAAAATGTAAATTTTGAAGAAAGTGCCGTTTCATTTTTGAAGTTAACAGACAATGGCCCACAGCCTACAGTATCACTAAGCTGTATGGTTGGTTTTGGTTTTTCATAGATGGAGAAGACAGTTTTTGTAGTATCCGGTTTGCAACCATAAATACTATTGGCAACCATCATGATATGGACAGAATCAGTTGTTAGTAAGTAACTGGGAAAAATATCGCTGGTTGCGGTTAATTTATTGTTGGTATACCATTGGTAGTTTTTATTGTTACCAAGGTTTTGTTTAGGTTTTATTTGAAAGCTATCAATTAAATAAGGAGCACAGCCCTGTAAGTTGCCCAAAACCAATTCAGCTTTTGCATGAGGTCTTACGGTTATGCTAACTTCATTACTTGTATCTGCAAATAATCCGTTACAATAAGCAGTATTAATAAGGCGTCTGAAATGGACAGTTGATAAAATAGAAAAGGTATCCAGGTTTATATAAGTAGCCTTTTCGATAGGAAGCCATGTTTGATCTGAATCAGACTTCCTTTCCCATTGATAAACATATGATCCGCCACCTCCTGATGGAATAGTACCGGTTAGCGGTTGAAATGAACTGCCCATGCAAATCTCCTGATTGGCGCTTATTGAATTTCCCGACAAAGCATTTTGAACAGAAACGAAAACGGTATTACTTATTAATCTGCAATTGGCAGATTGGAGAGTTCTTCTGAAATAATACGACTCGGTTGCATCAAAAGTATAGTCAATGCCTATGCCTGTTTTTATAGAAGTCCAGTTAATGCTATCTATACTTTTCTCCCATTGATAAATAAAGCTATTATTTCCACCTGAACCAATTTGGCCTTTTAAGGTAACATTACTGCCATAACAAACAATTTTTTTAATGGTGTCTATAATATTTGTAATCGCTGGCAATATGGTAATATGAACAGTGTCTTTACTTGCTTCACAAACAGAAGAATTTATTTGCCAAACAAATTGGTATGTTCCTGCAAGTATCCCAGATACTTCTGTTTTTGCGGAATCTGATTGGTTAAATATTGGCTTATTAGGTGCAGCTAACAAAGTCCATTTTCCTGAACCAATAATAGGTGTAGTTGCATGAAGTAATATTCTATCTGTATTACAAATTGTTTGGTCAACACCCACATTGGCAATTGAAGGAGGCGGAAGCACAGTAATGGTTACCGTATCTTTTGAATCGGTGCAATTACCATTTGAGATAGTCCAACCCAATTGGTAAGTTCCATTAACCAAACCAGTAATAACTGTATTAGGTAAATGAATATTTGCAAATTGAATACTTGAATCCCCTGCAATCAAAGACCAGGTTC
>CALRUV010000284.1:0-4339 GCA_943371455.1 Chitinophaga pinensis
CCTGGTAGCAACTGCCCTGGTTTTTTGATGACGCCTGGTCTGGCTTTCTTTTATGGCGGAATGGTTCATCGTAAAAATGTGATCTCTACTATGATCAAAAGTGTGGTAGCAGCGGGTGTGGTTAGTATCTTATGGGTTTTTGTAGGCTATAGCCTTTGTTTCGGCGAATCTATCGGAGGCATCATTGGTAACCCAACTACCCATATGTTCTTCAAAGGAATTAATTCTGGTGCGCCCTGGAGTTTGGCTCCTTCCATCCCTCTGGCACTATTTGCTTTGTTTCAATTAATGTTTGCCATCATCACACCAGGTCTGGTTGTGGGTGCTGTTGCAGAAAGAATTCGTTTCACCTCTTATATTTTGTTTATCGCCTTGTTTAGCTTATTGGTGTACGCACCTATTGCACACTGGACCTGGCATCCTGAAGGATTCCTGTTTAAATGGGGAGCTTTAGACTTTGCAGGTGGCACAGTAGTGCACATAAGTGCAGGTTGTGCTGCATTGGCAGGTGCTTTGGTATTAAAGCGCAGGCAGTCGCACCTGGAACAGAGAGAAATACCGCCGGCTAATATTCCTTATGTACTCATTGGTACCGGTTTACTTTGGTTTGGATGGTTTGGATTCAATGCAGGATCTGCTTTAGGTGCAAACGCCCTATCTGTTTCTGCATTTGGAACCACCAATACTGCTGCAGCCGCTGCTGGTTTATCTTGGATGTTCTTTGATGTTTTGAGGGGTAAAAAACCTTCTGTATTAGGATTCTGTATTGGTGCGGTAGTTGGTCTTGTTGCCATTACTCCTGCAGCAGGATTTGTGGCTGTGCCGCAAAGTATTTTTATTGGCTTTATCGCTGCCATCATATCCAATATGGCTGTTTATTACAAAAGCAAATCTTCACTCGATGATACGCTGGATGTATTTCCTTGTCATGGCATTGGCGGAATGGTGGGAATGTTGATGACGGGCATTTTTGCAACCAAATCAGTAAATGCCGCCGGTGCAGATGGACTCTTCTATGGCAACGCATCCTTTTTTATTACACAGGTTAAAGCATTGTTTATAGTTGTTGGCTATAGTTTTATCGTATCCTTCCTGATCTTTAAGTTCATCAACTTCATTCTGCCTTTGAGGGTAAGCTCAGAAGAAGAAGAACAGGGTCTGGATGCTTCTCAACATAATGAGAAATACGGCAGAACGCCGCAGGTAGCCTAATCGTTTGCTGTAGTAAAGTAAGTAGAAAAAGTATAAAGCAGTATTGTATAGCAGTTTTAACAACAAACCCCTGACCAGGTTCTCTGCCAATACAAATTAGCAAGTAATACCCAAAAAATAAGGTACAGCCATTTGAATAAACTTCTGACCAAGTTTAAAGGCTGTACCTATTTGTTAATCATAAAACCCATTGCAATGTTAAAGAAAATTTCAGCAGTTTGTTTAGGAATTTTGAGTACTGTAGTGTTATTTTCACAATCAGACTCTACCAAAAAATCAACCACCAACATTTCCGGATCTGTGGATGCCTATTACCGTTATACATTCTCCGATCCTCCAACTGGCACCAATAACCTTACCAGTTTTACCAATTCTAAAAACTCATTCGAATTGGGTATGGCTTCCCTTAAAGTGGACCATAGTATCGGTAAAGTGAGTGGTACCGTTGATCTGGGTTTTGGCAGAAGGGCGCAGGAATTTTCATATAATGATATCGGCACAACCCTTACAGCAGTTAAACAAGTATTTATAAGTTACGCACCATCAGACAAAGTAAAGTTTACCATTGGTAAATGGGCAACCCATGTGGGATGGGAGCTAGTAGATGCTTATGCCAATAGAAACTATAGCATGTCATACGGATTTTCTTATGGTCCCTTCTTTCATACAGGTATCAAAGCAGACTTCTCATTAGGTGGGAAATCTGCCATGATGATTGGTATTGCCAATCCAACAGACTATGTAACAGCTCCCACTACCGTAAAAATGATCATTGCGCAGTTTAGTACGGCTACTAAGAATGATAAACTGAAAGCCTATTTGAATTTTGTAGGTGGAACCGGTTCCTCTCAGCTTAACCTGGTATTAAATGGCGTATTATCTGACAAATTCAATGTGGTTTATGACGGTAGCCTCAACACGGCAAAAGTTGGAACCGAAAATTCAAGCTGGAAAAGTCATGCAGTTTATCTGAACTTCGATCCATCCAGTGCTGTTGGTCTTACACTAAGAGGCGATTATTTCGACGACAGGAAGCTATCACCGGTTCTGAGCGGCGCCAACAAAATATTTGCCACTACTTTATCTGCTAATTTTAAAGTGGATAACCTGACCATTATTCCAGAATTCAGACTGGATAATGCCAAAAACAATACCGTATTCTTCAACAGCAAAGGTGCAGGCACCAAAAGCAATGCCAGCTTCATCTTAGCCGCAGTATATAGATTTTAGTTTTCGTTTTCGGGTTAGTATTTGGAACCATTGTTTTCCAGATCCTGTGAAATATTTTCACAGGATCTTTTTTTTTGACGGTCTGTTGGGTCACTGGAAAAAAACAATGCGGTTAGTTTCTTCCATTTCTTTTCAGCAGCTAATCGTTTTTTTGCTTAAGTTAGAAAAATGAAAGTGACCGTTTGGTTGGTTAAAATGATCTATTGTATTTATGCATTCCTGGTTTTCATATTATTGATGTTCCTTGTTTTCCCCTTTGTGATGCTTTCCTTATTGTTTGGTAAGATCAAAGGTGGTAATATGATTTATCAGTTATGTAGATTTTGGGGATCCACCTGGTACAAATTCATAGGGATTAAGCATCAGGAGATTTATGAATATCCCCATAACAGAAGCAAACAATACATTTTTGTAGCCAACCATATTTCGTATATCGATATCCCTTCCATCGTAATAATAGCCCATCAGCCGGTTAGGGTATTGGGTAAATATGAAATGGTGAAAGTACCTGTATTTGGATGGATCTACCGGGCAGCTGTGATTCTGGTAGACAGAAGAGATTCTGAAACAAGGGCCAAAAGTGTTCGTGCATTAAAATCGGCACTCAAAAACCAGATATCCATTTTTATTTTTCCGGAAGGCACTTTTAATGAAACAACTGACCCCCTGAAAAATTTTTATGATGGCGCTTTTAGAATAGCCATTGAAACCGAAACACCTATCAAACCTATTTTATTGGTCGACACCCTCGATCGTCTTCATTACCGAAGTCTGTTTGCCCTTACACCAGGGATCAATAGGGTTGTTTACCTGGAAGATGTACCTGTAAACGGATTAACCATGAACGACATACCCATTCTGAAACAACGTGTATATGACATAATGGATGCAGGCCTCCGCAGGTATAGGAACTACCCATCGGCATAAAGCTTATTTTTGAATAAATTACCAAGCCTTGTTTGTTGAAGTCATTATTCCCTTAGCCGTTCCTAAAAATTATACCTGGGCTGTACCCGCATCTCAAAGTGCCACTTTGATGCCAGGTATGCGCGTAGAAGTTATTTTTGGAAAACAGAAAAGGTATGCTGGCATTGTAAAAAAAATATTGGCTGAAAAGCCTGAAGCTTTTGATCCCAAAGAAATTGTACAAATACTGGATACCGAACCATTGATATACCAGAAACAATTAGATCTATGGAGATGGATGGCGGAATATTATATGTGCACAGAAGGAGAAGTAATGCAGGCGGCCATTCCAGCCAACCTTAAACTTTCCAGTGAGAGCATTTTAATATGGAATGAATTACAGGAATTAGACCCTGCTACTTTATCCGACAAAGAATTTATACTGGCAGAAGCATTAGAAATAAAAAAAGAACTGCGCTTAAGTGAAGTGCAGCAACTGTTGGAATCGGTAACCATTTATCCGGTAGTAAAAAAACTGATTGAAAAAGGCATATGTTATGTTTGGGAAGAACTGAAAAATAAATACCGCGAGAAAACAGAAAGCTATATTCTTCTGAACCCCCTTTACAATGATGATGAGAAACTTTCAAACCTATTGAACAACTGGGGCAAAGCACCTAAACAAATGGAACTTTTACTGGCCTATCTGCACCTTATTAAAACAGAAGGCGAAGTAACCCAAGCAGCACTTCTAAAAAAATCAGCTGCCAGTGCCGCACAATTAAAAGCCCTGTGCGATAAAGATATTTTACTGGTAGAAAAAAGGAGTACCGACAGGATCAAACAACTACCCAAACAAATAAAACTAGACTATACTTTATCTGCAGCACAAAGCATTGCCCTGGCAGAAATTAAAGCTTGTTTTACACAACAACCTGTTTGTTTGTTACACGGCGTTACTTCCAGTGGCAAAACAGAGCTGTATATGAAA
>CALRUV010000285.1:0-4324 GCA_943371455.1 Chitinophaga pinensis
ATGTATTTCTGGAGCATAATATTGGTGAGTGTTACACTTGCAGGCACCACTAACGGATTTGCGAGATAGGCAGCTTTTACAGCAGGTGTAATTTGATTAGGCACTGCAATACCTGCATTATATAAGCTACTCAACATATCAAAATTCAAACCAATACCTAACACATAAGCAGATTTGGCTGTGGCAGCATCCCCTTTACGCAAGGCTGCTTCTGCCTTCATGAACTGTAATTCGCTGGCCGTCATTACAGGAGATTCCGCATAATTTTTAAAGATATAAGTACAACCATTATCATTAGAAGGCGCTACAGTAGCTGTATTGGCATCTCCATAAAAATTATTGGGTCTATCACTTACATTGGAAATTGCGGTAACGCCCCTGTTGGCTGGAACTCCTATAAAAGTACCATTGGGATTGGTTTTCAGCATATACCATCTCCTGGGATCCTGTACCCCTAATAGTGCAGTATTGGCGCCAGTAAGCAATTTTACAGAGAACTCACTTTGACGAAAACTTCCAATTCCATTGTTACTGAAGGGACTATTAAAATTTGCACTACGGTTACTTCCAGTATTTGCATATTTTAAAGTTGCATTATCTGCATTGCTATTGATAGAGAGGTTAACATAATGGATAACTGAATCTGGCTTATAAGTGGTTTTATTGCTTAAGTGGTGGTAGGATCTCGCTAAAATACCATAAATGAATTTTTTCCATTTAGCAACATCGCCATTATAAAAATAGGTATCGCCTTTAGCAAGATTAGCAGCACTTACGCCATCACCGGTTTTGTCGAGATTAGCCAATGCAGTAAAACAGAGAGATCTTACATAGTCATATACTTCCGCTTCTGTGTCGTATTTGAAAGTAAGCTGACTGGTATTGAAAGCTTCTTTTAAAATGATTTCGCCGTGGTAGTCGCTCATGGTTAACCAGCTCCAAGCAAAAATGGCCTGACCAACCCCTACATAGTCCCACTTCTTTTCCTCAGAAGCCCATTTGATCATATTATTTAAATTCTGACCAAGATCGTAATAATGTGTACGCCAGGTAGAAGCCGGGAAATCTGATTGAATACCACCCATCTGGTCATAAATATCACCGGATGAGCTTAACACCCAGTTCTGAACATATCTGCCAATAAAACGCATGTCATTGGCTGTGCCATGAAAGGCAGTATTACCCACCATGCTGGCTTCAATTCCCGGCAAAAGTGCTTCAACCGGCACTTTTACATCCGCGTTGGGATTTTGGTAGGCTTCATCAATTTTCTTGTTACAGGAAATTGTAAGAAGACTGGCAGAAAAAACGATTACAAATATTTTGAAGAATGTATGTTTCATAAATAACGCTTTAAAAATTAGCTAGAGGTTTTTCTATTGATTAAAAATTTGCTCGCAATCCCACATTCACACTAATGGGTGTTGCAATGTTTCCATAATCAAATCCAAAACCACCAACGCCTCTTGTTCCTGAAGTATTTCCACTAACAGCAGGGTCTGCACCCAGGTAATTAGTAAATAAAATCAAATCATTACCGGTAACAAAGAATCCTAGTGACTTCAGGAAGCTATACTTCTTGATCATTTTAGCAGGCATTGTATAATTAAGGGTAAGGTCTCTTAACCTGAACCAGTTAACACCTTTCTGTATAAACTCTTCTTCCGGCATTCTTGATTGGTAATAGGCCTGGTTATCATAAGGAACCACCACAATGCTATTTGCTGTAGGTGTTGCTGAATTCTGCAAACCATCATTCAATACCCCTTTAATAACCCTTGGTGTTTTTCTGTCATCAGTTAAGGTGCTCTTTCCCCTTAGGGTCAAATACATATTGGTACCATTAAATATGTCACCCCCTACTTTAAGATCCCAAAGCATATTTAACGACCAGTTTTTATACCTGAAACTATTATTGATACCCAAAGTATAATCAGGGTTTCTATCACCCCTTACTTTGAAAACACTTTCTACCAATGGTAAACCATTGGTTGGATCGATTAATATATCACCGGCAAGATTTCTTTGGTATCCGTAGCCTGTAATACTGGTACTAGGACCACCCCTTACCAATCCGCCTCTTGCATTACCATATAACCAGGTATCAGAAATATAAAACTCTGGAACATTGTCTGGTAAGGTGAGCACTTCATTTCTCATCTTATTATAGTTGAGCCTGAAATTCCAGGAAAAGTTTTTGGTTTGTATAGGTGACGCATCCAAACTGATTTCAATACCCGTATTCCTGGTAGAACCCACATTCAAAGTATTCAATACATAACCGGTTGCATAACTAGCCCTGAAGTTTTCTGCAATTTGTTTTTCATTCAATGTATTGTAATAAGTGAAGTCGAAGTTGATCCTGTTATTGAAGAATTTAAACTCAGCACCTAACTCATATGTTTTCTGACGCTCTGGTTCCAGATAGAAGTTGTTATTATTGAATGCATAAGAATAGCCACCACCACTCGATTGTACGAAATTAAATACAGATTGGTTGGCATATGGCGCACTCGACCTGGCAGTTTGTGCCAATGATCCACGCAGTTTTAAATAATTCAACACATTTCCTTTTTTGATAAAAGGAAAGATATCAGACATGATCAAACTCGCACTTCCCGCAGGATAATTATATTTTCTGAAATCTGTAGGGAAGATGGAAGAGTTTTCAAAACGGTGAGAATAGGTGATGAAGGCAAGACTCTTATAATTAAGCGCAAACTCTCCAAAATAAGCTGCCTGTCTGCTTAAACTATAGTTATAGCCACCGTTACGTTGTGCATTACTTAAACGTGTACGGCCCAATACATCTGTATTGTTACTATCAGTTCCTGAACGATAGTTTCCTTTTAAACGGAAACCGGAAACAGCATACTGCTCTGTTTTATAATCCTGCCACATATTACCCACCATGATACGACCGGAAAAATTACCAATCGTTTTCTTGGCTGTTGCAGTAACGGTATGGTTATACCCATAATAATTTCTATAATAATTATCTTGTGTACCTCTGGAAGAAAGTGCCAGAGAAGAAGCAGAATCAATCAAAGAAAATCCTGCTGATTTATAAGTATCATAACCAAATCTACCCGCTATAGATAACCAGGGAGTTGGATTGATATTAATACCCATTGTTGCAATCCAACGATCAGTTTTATCACTACTTCTATTGAAAACAGTATTGAAATTAGGGTTATCATATTCATTATTACCAAACTTGATCTTATTGGAATTTTCGTCGATAAAATTATTGATGTCATTATCAACCGGCCACACCAATAAGTTCAGCATATAAGAGCCCGCTCCTCTCAAAGGCTTGTCATTGGTACTCTTTATATAAGAAATAGAAGGAGAAACATCTATATACTTACCAATTTTGGTAGTATTGGACAATCTGAAATTGTATTTTGTGAAATTATTATTCGGCACCACTCCTTTCTGATCAAAAGCAGAACCGGATAAACGCCAGCTTACATTTTTCTTGCCATACTCCATACTGATATTGTGCGTTTGCGCAAAACCAGTCTGGAAAAAATCATGCACATTGTCGTACAATTTTGCATCAGATCCATAAGCAGGTCCGAAATAAGTAAATATGGTATTATCATTAACACCATTGTTACCCTGACTATACTTATTAGAATAACTGGGAAAGCGATTCAATACCTGCCAACGAAAACTATTGTCGTAAGCTACTGTAATCCTACCGTCGGACTTTGCCTTTTTAGAAGTTATCACAATAGCACCAGAACTGGCCTGACTACCATATAGGGCTGTTGCTTCCGGTCCTTTTAAAACGGTGATTGATTCAATATCACTAGGGTTGATATCTGCAATACGGTTAGTGTAGTCATTGGTACGGTTTGGTTTATCCGAAGCCAATCCTAACTGAGAACCGCCATTACTTGTTTCATTGATGGTTTGGTTATCTACAATGATACCATCAATTACAAATAAAGGTTGGTTGCTCAATGCCATGGAATTAAAACCACGAAGTACAATGGTGGAGGAAGCTCCTGCCTGTCCGCCAGTAGGTGTAATAGAAACACCAGCCACTCTACCCTGTAAACTATTTACAAAGTTTTCGCGCTGACTCTCGGCAATTTCCTTACCCGTTACTTTTTGAACAGAGTAACCTAATTCCCTGGGTTTTCTTTTCATGTCCATAGAAACCACCACTTCTTCCAGTTCAGAAACTTCTGTTTGAAGAGAGATGTCCAATTTGTTACCTGTAACCTTCACGCGGCGTGACTCAAAACCAACTGATGAAAAAACCAGGGTTTGGCCGTTAGAAGCTTTGATGGTGTAAGTACCTCTTTCGCTT
>CALRUV010000286.1:0-4308 GCA_943371455.1 Chitinophaga pinensis
TATCCAGGTTGTCTGCTGTTAACCTGATCCTGATTTTATTAAATCCTTTGGTTTCTTTTGCGTCTAAAAATTCTGCTTTTTGAGCACCTTGTGTACTACTAAATTTTTTATTGGTACTGATAGGAATAAAGGTTTCTATCAGATTAGAAAAAGCCATTTCTGCCTCAGGTTGTGTATCAAATTCAAACCATAGTTTGAGGTTGATGATCTGTACATTGGATAGATCTTTTTTACGTGCAGTTAGAAATTCCATTTTGCCTGCTGTAAAACTACTTTTAAAGTAGGGATGCTTCTGAAACATAAATGAATGTATTTCATCATGAGTTGTACCAGCATCTTTATTGGCGGATGTATTCCAGATTCCTTCCTTTGTTTTTTTTTCAGCCAATAAAGGAAGGTATAGCTTTAAGAAGTCCTGGATAGAAGGATCCGGTTGGGTACTGAAAATATTGAAATAGAGCTGATGGGCGTATTTATCTAAGGTTAATGACTGTCCAAAGGAAGCAATACCCAAAAAAGTGAATAATATGTATGCCATTATACATTTGTGGGCCATCTCAGCTTAGTAATTTGTTGCCAAAATACGTATTTTTCTGTAAGCCCTGCTTCAGTAAGCCTGAAACTGGCGTATTAGTAGGTATTGGTCATTCTTTCATCCACGCAGATGATATAATCTGCACGACCTTTGTTCTCTTCTAATAATTTAGTAATATCTTTTTGAGATACGGTTGTAATGGTGCCATATTTCAGTTCCGGTCTTTTGCTTTTTAAATGCCATAAAATGCCCTCATAATTATCGGAATGGTAGGAACCATTGTAATGTATAAATAAGCTGCCTGGTTTATAGTATTGCAGAATAAAATGCGCCATGGTAGCATCTTTGAGCGCCTGAGCTTTAGGTAGGTTATCTCCTCCGTGGCCACCCATCATTTCAATCATTTTCTTATAACCAGGCAAATCTGCAACATAGTTTATGGGAAGCGGTGCTATCCAGGCTTTTTCTTTGGCTGAAACAGTATCTAAAGCGGCAAAACCACCTTTTGCAACCATTGAGGCATACCTTCTGGGTACATTGCTTGCAGCGAATGCCAATTTATTTTCTTTTGCAAAGTTTACGAGGGGAGCATAGTCCGTTGGATAATTCTTCCATAATCTTGCCATGGAATCAAGCCCTTTTGCTTTTATTTTTCCCTGCAAATAAAGGTCGAGTGCTTCCTGGTTATCCTGCTCAAACATTTCTGCGCCTAGAACCATATCCCGGCTTTGTTTCAAAGATGTGGTTACTTCCAGTTGCAGCCAGTGTGCTATGGCATTATTATGGTATTCTCCAAAAAGAACAATGTCTTTTTCGCCCAATACTTTTATCATCTTCTCATAACCTACTTTCTTGCCCTTTGCGTTATAAAGGATATATGCAGGCTTTTGTTGCGAAAAAACCAATGAAGTAATTAAAAAACTGAAAACCAGTGTTAGCAGAAATTTCATGAATCTTTGTTGAGGGTGAAGTCGCAATTTAACCATTTCTTCATTAACTGAACAATCAGTTATGGCTGGTCATTTTATAATGTTCCAACAATTCATCTCCTCCAAAATCATGTTTCAGATCTCTAAAAACAGAATGAACATGGTTTGCTTTATTCTGGGTATTGTCATATTCAATTAAAAAACCAGGCCCTTGAATCCTATAATAACAGCCTCTGCCTAAAGTAGGTTCTGTATGGCCGGTCCAGGTAAACCAGATCTTATCCAACCCATCTTTTTGAATATCTTTCAATTTATCTTCTGCAAAAAGTTTGGTGGCACGGTGTACATACAGACTAACCAGTTCAAGCAATAATGTTTGTTGCGATGCATTTAGTTCTGAAAAGCTAATGCCATTGGGTTCTTTCAGCAAGGCGTTTCTTTTATCAAAACTTAGAATGTCTTTATAGGGAAAAGTATCAATAATAGCTTTTTTTAGTTGACTTGCAGACAAAGCATGTAAAACTGCAAAGCCTTTTGCAGATTCATCTTTCAACACTTGTTTGCCTTTATTAGCACCATTTAAAACAATGGCAGGATTACTGCCCATAAATGCGGGAGCAGCGCCTACCAGTTCATTTTTTTCAAATGAAAAATTAAAGGAAAGATGGTGACCTTCAAATCGCCACCCCCATATAGATTTATCTGAGGGTATGCCAAAAATACTGAAATGGTAGTTGCCCGGATCCCGGTAATTGTCTTCCTGTTTTCTATTCTCTATTTCTTTCAGTAGAATTTCCAGCTGAATAATTTCCTTTGTTTTTTGATAGGCCAAAACACCCAGGCTGGCCTTCAGCAAATTCAAAGCTGCAGCATCCTGCTCATCGGTCATTTCATTAAAAGTGATACCCTTACGCATAAGAGGCACAAAATGGAAATTGTACCGCTCCTCTGTATCAAATGGAAACAATGTAAGGGCTTGTTGCTCGGAAGATAGTAGTTGTATGAACTTTTTAGCCATTTGAACCTGATCTTGTGCAAAGGATAGGTTTGGCAATAAAAACAATAGGCTACATATAAGTATGGATGCTTTCATTCTTTTAGACATATCTTATGATTGTTATTATCAATGAAAGCATCTGTATTTATCATTCTATAGAAAACTGATTGCGCTCTATTTTTTCAATGTAATTTGTTGTGCATTTTTTTGCGCTATCAATGCCAGTTCTGTAGCAAGGAAACAATGATCCTGCGGCATAGAAGTTTCCGTTCTATTTAAAATATCATTCACCAATAGTTCCCCATAGGGAAGTGGTTCGCTATTGCAATCAATGAATTTTGTTTCTTTCTGGTTTACAAGGTATAAATGGTTGCCTCCTGCGGGCCCAGCTATATCCACATTTTTACGTATTTCAATAAAACCTTCGGTGCCCAGAATGGTTAATCTGCCATCACCCCAGGAAGCTAATCCATCAGGTGTAAACCAATCCACACGTATATAACCAGTTCCCTGATTGCCTTTTACCATTACATCTCCAAAATCTTCGAAGTTGGGGTATTGCGGATAATGAACATTGCCTATTTGAGAAGCCACAATTTCTGCTGAAGTAGATCCTGTAAAAAACAGAAACTGGTCAAACTGGTGTGATCCGATATCTGTAATGATACCACCATATCTTTTTTTATCAAAGAACCATTCGGGTCTCGATTTTGGATTCATCCGGTGAGGTCCAAGTCCAATTGTTTGAATAACATTACCAATAGCCCCTTCTTTTATGAGGTTACCTGCTTTTACGGTAGCTTTATTTTCAAACCTTTCACTATACATGATCGAATAGATACGCTTGGTTTCTTTCTGTACTTTACGAACTTCTGCTAGCTGGTCAAGTGTTGTAATGCCGGGCTTATCTACCATATAATCTTTGCCGCTTTCCATTACTGCAATACCCAAAGGAGCCCTTTCATCTGGAATGCCGGAACTTAGAACCAGTTGTATGGATTTGTCTTCCAGAATCTGATCCGGACTTAACGCCACCTTAGCCTGTGGAAACTGTCGGGTAAAATTGGCCAGTAAATCCGGCTCTTTAGCATACACAGAAACTAGCTGGCCTCCTCCTCTGATAACTGCATTAACCATAGAACTGATATGTCCATGATTGATATTAATAACGGAGAAACGTATTTTAGTTTCAGGACTAATAGCCGCAATAGTTGTTTTCGGTATTGCATTGAACAATGCCATTCCCGTGGCAGTTGCGGCAGTATTTTTTAAAAACTTTCTACGATTCAAAAAAGGGTTGGTCATATGGCAAGTATTGTGTTAGCTAAATGTAAATGTTTCTATTCTTTTAATTCCAATTATTTGGTAAAAAATTAATAACAATACTCAGGCACACTTTTTTGAGCAGGAAATGGATAATCTGTAAAAAATGGATTGAATATTTATTTAGCTTTCAAAATTGGCCAAGAGGGCATCTACTTCTTTTTCAACTGCATAAAAGGAAGCAAGTTTGCGAATTACCTTCTCTACTTCTGCATCCGGGCAACTGGCGCCACTGGTAATAAGTATGCGCAAAGGTAATTTAGATGGCAAATAATCATTGACTATAGAAAGCTCTTTGGTATGCCAGTTACGATGGTCTATTATTTTTTCAGAAACCAGTCTATTGGCTGAATCTATAAAATAGGAAGGAAGCTTGCTCTCACAAAGTTCTACCAAATGAGAACTATTGCTGCTATTATGTCCACCTATAATGATTGCCAGGTCTGCCGAAATTTCTAGCATACCAGTTACTGCGGTTTGGTTATCATTGGTGGCATAACAAAGGGTATCTCTGGTATCAGCAA
>CALRUV010000287.1:0-4288 GCA_943371455.1 Chitinophaga pinensis
CCAATCACCGCTACTTCGTAAGTATTTGTTTTGCCGGCAGACACTGCTGTAACTTTTACCTGGCGCCAGCTATTCTGAATCAAGGCTTCGCATTTGTCACCCACCTTATAGGTTTGAGAAAAAACAGTTTGTATGCTTAACACAAAGCATGCAATAACGAAAGAAAGAATATGTTTTCGCATGGGTAAAGTGTTTAAAATCTTTTAAGAAAAAATAGTTTTTAATGATCTTCAGTTATTCATACTTATAGTGGAAATCAGCTTTCATCGCCACCCTTCTGTTCATCGCTCTTCCTTCCACTGTTTTATTATCTGCAATTGGTCTGGTTAAACCATAACCTGCAGAACTAAATCTATTTTCTGCCAATCCTCTTTTAATAAAGAATGTTTTTACAGATTTTGCTCGTCTGTTAGAGAGATCCAGATTATAAGGCGCACTCGCAACATTATCTGTATGACCTTCTATCGATAAAGTGATCCATGGATATTCGGCCATGATATCGGCAATTTCATTCAATGGTTTTAAGGCTAGCGGAGAAAGTTCTGCACTGGCTGTTTTAAAGAATACCATTTTAGCCAGTTCATTGATTCTTGCCTGTACATCCGGACAACCATAATTTTCTTTGATCCCTTTTACATCCGGGCATTTATCTTTTACATCAGGCACACTATCCTTATCTCTGTCTGCTATAACTTGAAGCTCAGGCGGTGGTAGCGGCTTGAATTTTTGGCTTAATAAGGTTGGGTCCATCAGGAACTCGTATTGCGTGCCCATTTCTGGAATATAATAGGCAGTATCGTTATAGCCATTTCTGGTAAAAGCAAATGAATAAGTGCGGCCAGGCTTTACAGGAAATTTGAAATTACCTGTAAAATCTGTTACAACTGAATCAATAATCGGCTTTTCATCAATCACGGTTCTGATCAGCACTTTGGTAGAATCAAGTCTTCGCTGGGTTAACCTGCTTAAAACGGTACCTTTTAATTGCAGGTAAAAAGGCTCGTATCCAAAAGTATAAATATCATCCGTACCTAAACGGTTGCTGCTAAAATAACCACGTGTTTTTCGATCATTGAAAATGATACCAAAATCATCATAGGAAGAATTGATGGGATAGCCCATATTCAAAGGTTTCTTCCACATACCTTTTAAAGCAGATGTTTGAAAAATATCCATACCCCCTAATCCCGATAATCCATCTGAACTATAATACAAAGTATCCCCCTTGAATGTAGGGAAGAGTTCATTACCGGAAGTGTTGATCTTATTATCAATATTTATGGGTACCGACTTTTCGTAATCGCTGGTGAGGTTGATATAATAAATGTCGCTACCCCCCAACCCCCCAGGAATATTGCTACAGAAATACAAACGGCTTTCATCCTTATTTAATGCAGGATGGTAATAATCATATTCTATTTGTACAAATGGCATCACTTTTACATTTCCCCAGGAGCCATTTTCAAAACTGGCTTCACAGATCTCGAGATTGTATTTTCTTTTGTATGCTTTGATTGTATTTCTGGTATAATACACTTTGTTGCCTGCCTTATTAAAGCATAATGGGCCGTAATTATATTTGTTACTAAGGTCATCGCTGAACCTGTCTAATTTATGAAGGGTTCCGTTATAGTCGCTCCGTTTATTGCTTAGCATAATGATGTCATTATCATTACTGGTTCTTGCTGTAAAATCATCATTGGCTTTAATGGCCAGGTTAATATTGCCGGAATTGTACCCCGAAATGGTATCAACGGTGTAGAGGTCAGCCGTATCCTTTACCCAATAAATACTAGAGAATGGAAGGCCATCCCAACCAAATTCTTTTTCAGCCGTATTTTTAGTGTACCTGCTCGAAACGAAAACAAGGCCATTACCAAAAAAATATGGACTAAAATCCTGTTGCTTTGTGTTGAGTTTTAAGAGTTTTACTGAGTAGTCCAATGAGTCTGTTTTATACTCATCCGCTCTGGAAAATCCGGCTAGTCTTTCATTTAATAGGCTACTGTATCGCAGGGGTACTTCGCCTAATAATTTTTTATAGTCGTTGATAGCTTTCGAATAATCTTTCTGATTTGCCGATAATTCAGCTAAACGTTGTGTGGTGGTGAATTGTGGGCCGAAACTGGATTCAAACTTTTGGTAAATGATCTTAGCAGAATCATAATTTTTGGTATACCAGTAAGATTCTGCCAGGTGAAGTAAAGCTGTAGAGTCGTTCTTGCCAGGATATTTTAAAGCTGTATTGAAAAAAGGGATGGCATACATATATCGCTGATCGGTGAATTCTTTTTCGCCAATCTTAAAATAATCACCCCCCTTTCTTGAATTACCTGATTGTGCAGAGGCCCAACCATTCATCAAAGAAAGGATTAGAAAAATATATGTAATGAATCTTTTCATTCAGAATTATTGTGATCAGAAATACCTTGGTGAAATAATTTTTCCTCTGGAATTGCCGAATTCCATACGCAGCATCAATTCATGAGAACCGCTGTTCAATGTTCCCAGGTCAGAAAAAGTTTTATCATAAGCATATCCAAAACGAAACTGTTTATTCATTTGTAATTCCACCATACCTACCATTGCATCACCTGTTCTGTAAGAGAAACCAAATGCAATGATATTCTGAATCCATAAGTTGGCATTGAAATCAAATTCAACAGGGGCACCACTTACTGCTTTCACTAACATGGAAGGTTTTAGGGCAAGGTCCTGGTTTAGATTCATAACAAAACCTGATGCAAGGTATAGATGCAGGTCTCTGCCAGTTACGGAAGAAACATCCACCGAATTATCGTAACTCAGTTTTGTTTTTAATAAGGCAGGTGTAGATAATCCTATATAAAATTTATCGGAGTTGTAGTAAACACCTGCTGCTGCTGCAGGAAGAATACCACTGATGTTCTGACTGAAAGTAGGGTCATTTGGCTGGAAGGTTCTTACTTCTGAATAGTTGGCCCGGTAATTACGGATACCTGCCTGTAAGCCCAAACTCAGGGTTCCGGATTCTGATAATTGTATGCGAAATGCGTAAGACGCATTCAAACCAGTGGCTCTTTCAATACCCAATTTGTCATCATAAAACTGAAATCCTAAACCGATTTTTTTCTCTTTTAAAGCCATGTCATAAGAAAGAGAAGCAGTTTGCGGTGCACCCTGTATACCAACCCATTGGTTTCTGTATAGAGCCGTAGCACTGCCTACTCCCCTGCTTCCGGCATAGGCAGGATTGATGTTCAGCATATTGAACATATACTGAGAATACATCGGCTCCTGCTGTGCTTCAGCAGTGTAAGCGATAGTTAATAAGGATACTACTACCAGCCATTTAACTGTCATCTTCATTACCTGCATTCGATTGCTTTTCTATGTTCGATAGTCACACTAAACACTTCGTTGATCCTATTTAATAAAGGTTATCGCTTTAAAGTTATAAATGCCGCAAATTTCCGGATACTTCCATTAGAACGGTTGGTTGCGGTCACAATATAATAATAAGTGCCGTCTGGCAATTCCTCACCCAAAATATTATTAGGTTGATTACCCCTTCCATCCCAGTCGTTTTTGTAATCAGGCGACAGGTACACCGCATTACCCCATCTATTGAATAGCTGAAGGTTGATGGTGGTATTGAATGGTCGGGTGATCACAAATTTATCATTCACGCCATCCCTGTTTGGTGAGAAACCGGATGGGATAAAGATATCTACCGTTGGTATGATGAACTTAGTGGGGTTTCTTACCAGGAATCCATTTCCTACAGACGGATCATTGGATGAAACCGTAAATGTTCCAAAAGGCGACTTAGCTGTTTGAATGGCAGTATTATTCAACTGACCAGTGAATCCATTAGGCACCACTTTCAATAATACAGTAACAGAATCTTTCTGTAGGCCTGGTAATTGGCTACCATCTGCTAAGAGTTCCTGCTGTGAATTACCATTAAATAATGGGTTAGCCCTAAGTCTGCCACTGGCACTGATATCCAGCAATGAATATTCTGTAGTGATGGGGAATACCCTGGTTAGGTCGTCCTTGATTTTTACGCTATCCAATAATTCTGAACGCAGGTTGGAAGCCAGGAATTTGAAGCCCATAATAAAGCTTCCATCAGCCTGAAGTTCCGGTGCTTTGGAAACAAGTTTCTGGATATCGGCTACTTTAAGCGGATCAAGCATGGTTACTGTGTAAGGAACCAATACGCTTTCTATTCCATTAATGGTTTGACTCACATAATAAGTAAACACACCCACAACACTAGGCAATACCGGTACAGGAATCAATA
>CALRUV010000288.1:0-4260 GCA_943371455.1 Chitinophaga pinensis
AAAAAAGAACATTTACATTTTCCGGAACCAAGGTTGCCTATTTTTTTGATGGTGCATTTTCGCAGGTGGAGAAATTGGCACCCAAAGAAACGGCCGTGATCATTACGGATGAGCACGTTTTTGCCAAACACAAAAAACTTTTTAAGGGCTGGAATACCATCGTTTTAAAGCCAGGGGAACAATACAAAATACAACCAACGGTAGATGTAGTGATCGATCAGTTGATTGGCTTAGGCGCCAACAGGAAAACAACTTTGATCGGTGTTGGTGGTGGGGTAATAACAGATATTACGGGTTATATTGCTGGAATCTTCATGCGTGGCATACGATTCGGTTTTGTGCCTACCTCCTTATTAGCCATGGTTGATGCATCCATAGGCGGAAAAAATGGCATAGATGTAGGTGTGTACAAGAATATGGTGGGTTTGATCCGTCAACCCGCATTCCTGCTTTTTGACTATTCCTTTTTAGTAACATTACCCAAAACAGAGTGGCAGAACGGCTTTGCAGAGATCATCAAACATGCCTGTATCAAAGATGCTGCCATGTTTACATTATTGCAGAAGCAACAATTGGCCAACTTTCAGAAAAAGCCGGCACTAATTGCTTCTTTGGTTGAAAGAAACGTGTTGCTTAAAACAAAAGTGGTATTGGAAGATGAGTTTGAAATGGGGGAAAGAAAATTATTGAACTTCGGACATACGCTCGGACATGCCATCGAAAACCAATATGAGTTGAGTCATGGGCAGGCAGTTAGCATTGGCATGACCTATGCTGCTGTCATTTCGCAACAATTGAAAGGATATAAGGATACGCAGGCACTAGTTGATTTATTAACAAAATACGGCTTGCCTACCTTTGCAAAATTCAATACCAGAAAGGCTTTTAAGGTTTTATTGAAGGATAAGAAAACGGATGATATAAGCATTAATTATATACTGCTAACTAAAACCGGGAAAGCTGTTATTCAACCCTTGTTATTGGTACAATTACAGGAGATTTTAAAACAATTTTAAACAGCGCATATATCCGCGAAAAATCACAATCCAGATATAGCCTTTCAATGTACCATGATTGTTACCATACAGCCATCCCGCGTTTCAGGAACTATCACTGCACCCGCTAGTAAAAGCAGCATGCAAAGAGCATGCGCTGCCGGTTTACTAAATTTAGGAAAAACCACTTTGATCAATCCTGGAAAAAGTAATGATGATTTAGCTGCCATTGACGTGATTCAAAAATTAGGGGCAACTGTTAGGTTTGAAGGGAATGGCAACCTTGTCATTAATTCCCATGGCATCAATCCCCTTGATCGGGAAGTGAATTGCGGAGAAAGCGGCTTAGGGATAAGGATGTTCACCCCTATAGCCGCACTTAGTAACCAGCAAATCGTATTAAATGGAACGGGTAGCCTTTTAACTAGGCCCATGGATTTTTTTGATGAGATACTCCCCAAACTTCAGGTTAAGGTTTCTTCTAATAAAGGCAAACTGCCATTGTCGATTCAGGGCCCATTGCAACCTGCTAATATAGAAGTGGATGGTTCACTGAGTTCGCAGTTTTTAACTGGATTATTAATGGCTTATGGAGCAGCTCATGCCCAGAATGTTACTATCACTGTAAATGACCTGAAAAGCAAGCCCTATATAGATTTAACCTTACGCGTAATGAAACATTTTGGGTGGGAAGTGCAGCACAATAACCACCATACCTTTCTTTTTTCATCAACAAAGCAAACTAGTCAAACACCAACCGATATTAACTATACCGTGGAAGGCGACTGGAGTGGGGCAGCATTCCTTTTAGTTGCGGGCGCCATTGCAGGACCCATTAAAGTGCTAGGTCTTGACGTGACTTCTACACAAGCAGACAAATCAGTTTTAGCTGCGCTTCTGGATGCAGGTTCCGGCCTTTCTATCACAGATTCTGCTATTGAAGTAACACCAATGCCCCTGAAGGCCTTTCATTTTGATGCAACGGATTGTCCCGACTTATTCCCTCCATTAACCGCTTTGGCAGCTTATTGTGAAGGAACAACCGTAATTGAAGGGGTCAACAGGTTAACCCATAAAGAAAGTAACCGGGCCCTTACATTACAGCAAGAGTTTGCTAAATTGGGCATCGAAATCAGGTTACAGGACGATTTGATGTTAATCAAGGGAGGTACGGGCATAAAAGCAGCCAGAACCCATTCCCACCACGATCACAGGATCGCCATGGCTACTGCTGTTGCAGCACTGGGGTCAAATGGAGAAGTGGTTATTGAGGAAGCCGAAGCGATCAATAAGTCGTATCCTGATTTCTACCAGCACTTAATAAACCTAGGTGTAAAACTTAGTTACTAATCATCCTAAAACGGCAATACATTGAATTCATTGGGTCGCATATTCAGGATAAATATTTTTGGCGAGTCGCACGGCGAATGCGTTGGCCTAACTATCGACGGCTGTCCTGCCGGATTACCTATCCATACCGAAGATTTTTTACCCGATTTGGAAAGAAGAAAAGGTGGACTGCAAAAAGGCACTACACCCCGTAAAGAGGATGATTTTCCTTTCTTCAAAACAGGTGTATTTAATGGGTTTAGCACAGGAGCCCCCATTACCATACTTTTTGAAAATAACAATACCAGAAGCGAAGATTACCAGAAGCAAAGAGATGTGCCCCGTCCAGGTCATGCCGACTTTACCGCACATGCCAAATATGGAGGTTTTGAAGATTATAGAGGGGGAGGGCATTTCAGTGGCCGGCTTACCGTATGCCTGGTAGCTGTTGGGGTAATTGCTAAAAAGCTATTAAAATACCAAAACAATGCAATTGAGGTTGTTTCTACCATATTAGAAATTGCAGGAGAATCAGACCTTGAAAAAGGATTGAACAAAGCAATTGAGGCAAAAGATAGTGTTGGTGGTATTGTAGAGTGCACCGTAAATGGATTGCCCCTGGGTTTAGGCGAACATTTCTTTGATTCTGTGGAGTCAGTCATTAGTCATGCTGTTTTTGCCATTCCCGCTGTAAAAGGTATCGAATTCGGAGCAGGTTTTGCAGCTGCCAAAATGTTTGGAATAGACCATAATGACCAAATACAAGACGCTACCGGAAAAACAAATACCAATTATGCAGGAGGTGTTGTAGGTGGTATAACAAATGGTAATGATTTGATTTTTAGAGTAGTTATAAAGCCTACCTCATCAACTCCTAAAGATCAAATTACATGGAATAGCCTAACCAATACCCAGGAAAAATTTTCGGTGAAAGGCCGTCATGATTTATGTATTGCATTACGGGTGCCTGTGGTTTTGGAAGCTATAACCGCAATGGTATTGGTTGATCTCATGCTTTTGGAACAAAGAATTCCCCGCATTTTAGCTTAAACCTGCAAATTGCTATCCTGTGATTTCAAATAATTACTTCATTTTGACGTTTCATAAAAAAGCATCAAAATACCATTAAAATGTACCCATGGAATCAGATTTCATATACCATATTACTACTAAAAAACTTTGGGAAGAAGCGCAAAAAATAGGTCATTTCGATTCTGATACACTCGTTACTGAAGGCTTTATTCATTGCAGCACCGAGGCGCAGGTGGAAGGGGTATTAACAAGGTATTACCAGGGACAAGTAGGACTCCTCAAATTGAAAATTGAAAAAAGCAAAGTAAATAGGCCCCTGATTTTCGAACTTGCCGGATCCATTAATGAAGTATTTCCGCATATTCATGGCGCACTTAACCTCGACGCAATTGTTGAAGTAATTGAAATGTAACTATTTATGCATAATTTCATAGTCAACGCGTCTATTCAAATTTTGCCTTTGTCGCAAGACAGGCATGCGTATGAATGGGTTGATGAAGCGATAAGCATTATTCAGCAATCAGGTCTTATCTATGAGATAGGTCCCTTTACAACCGTTGTGGATGGAAATTATGCTGATGTGATCAAGCTGATTGGTGCAATTCATGACCATCTTTTTTCATTGGCTTGTCCGGAATGGATCGCCCAGGTTCAAATTCAAATCCGCTCAAACGGAAACATGGTAGGGCTGGAAAAAACGGCAAAATACCTGTAGGATATTTTCAAGAACCGGAACAGATTCCTTATTTTATCAAACTTTTCATTTTATCTTTTCTTGTTATTTTCCTGCGCTAAGCTCTCCTTTATTTAAAAATTACCTGCTGTTTTCTCATCAGCTAATGGTAAATAACTGTAGAAGTCCATACAAAATGATAATGAACAATTTTGTTTAAATTGATTAAAT
>CALRUV010000289.1:0-4257 GCA_943371455.1 Chitinophaga pinensis
TAGGAGATCTGTTTGGTGCAGGCAAAATGTTTCTGCCACAGGTAGTAAAGAGTGCCCGTGTAATGAAAAAAAGCGTTGCCGTACTCACCCCATATATTGAAGCAGAAAAAGAAGAACGCAAACAGGCACACCTTGCCGCAGGAACTACCAACAGTGAATCTGCAGGTGCTGCAAAAATATTACTCGCTACCGTAAAAGGTGATGTGCACGACATTGGTAAAAATATTGTGGGCGTTGTATTAGGCTGTAATGGCTACGACATCATAGACATGGGTGTGATGGTGCCGGCTGATAAAATTCTGGAAACAGCCCAACGCGAAAAAGTAGACATTATAGGCTTGAGCGGTTTGATTACTCCTTCACTGGATGAAATGGTACATATTGCCAAAGAGATGAAACGCAGGGGTATGAATCAACCATTGTTGATAGGCGGTGCTACAACTTCCCGGATTCATACAGCTGTTAAAATAGCGCCTGAATACCAGGATGGCGTTGTGCATGTGCTGGATGCATCCAGAAGTGTTACGGTTGCCGGTTCTTTGTTAAGTAAGGAACAAAAATCAGATTATCTAAAAGGTGTTAAAGCAGAATATACCACACTTAAAGAAGGCTTCGATAATAAGAAATCCACCAAATCTTATATCAGTTATGCGGAAGCAAAAAATAACAAAGTAAAGATCGACTGGAATAATGCTTCAATACACAGGCCTACATTTACAGGCACAAAAGTTTTTAAAGATTACGACCTGGCTCATTTACGTTCCTTTATCGATTGGAAGCCTTTCTTCATTACCTGGGAAATGCATGGAAGTTTTCCGGAAATATTAACGGATAGCGTTGTAGGTACGGAAGCCACCAAATTATACCAGGATGCCAACGCATTATTGGATAAGATCATTACAGAAAAATGGCTGCAAGCTAAAGGTACCATTGGTTTTTGGGAAGCATCCAGCGAAGGAGATGAAGTAAATGTTGCTACTGAAAAAGAAACCGTAACACTATCTTTTCTCCGCCAACAAATAAAGAAAGCAGCAGATCAACCTAATATTTCCCTGGCTGATTTTATTGCGCCTGCCAGCACTGGTAAAAAAGATTTCATCGGTGCTTTTGCTGTAACCATTGATGGAATTGAAGAACACTTGCAGAAATTTGAAGCCAACCATGATGATTATAACAAGATCATGTTACAGGCACTGGCCGACAGGTTTGCGGAAGCATTTGCAGAAGCCATCCACCTTGAAACCAGAAAAAATTATTGGGGCTACGATAAGGATGAGAACCTTAGCAACGAAGCCCTGATAAAAGAACAATACAATGGCATTCGTCCGGCACCAGGGTATCCTGCCTGCCCGGACCATACCGAAAAATATAAATTATTCAACCTCTTAGAGGCAACAGAAGCCATTGGCATTCAATTAACCGAAAGTTTGGCCATGTACCCTGCTTCTTCTGTTTGTGGCTGGTATTTTTCAAATCCGCAAAGCCAGTATTTTGGTATCGGAAAAATTCAGCAGGACCAATTGGTAGATTATGCACAACGTAAAAGCATGACAATGGAAGAGGCAGAACGCTGGCTGCGTCCGGTTTTAGAATAAAAAATAAATTGATGAAAATTTTAAAGTGCATTTTGCTGATAGGATTACTGATACCCATTGTAATTCAGGCACAGCAAAAGAAAACGGAAAGAAAGGGAGAATTTTATTTTTCCTGGGGTTATAATAAAGAGTGGTACACCAATTCAAAGGTAAAAGTGAACCAGCCCTCATTGAATAATAATTATATCCTGCATGGCGTACAATCGAGAGATAATCCGGGTTGGGATAAGGGCTTATTTAGTACCCCTTTAAGTATTCCACAATACAATTACCGTTTCGGTTATTTTTTTGATAAGAAAAAGGGCCTTGCATTCGAAATCAATTTCGACCATACCAAGCATATCATACGAGATGGGCAGAACCTTTCTATAACCGGTTCACTAGGTGGCAGACAAATTGATAGCACTATCCGTTTTACAGATAGCAACGGCTTTTATTATTTCCTGAATAATGGCGCCAACTTTTTACTTTTCAATATTGTAAAAAGATGGAATTGGCATGAAAGTAAAACGGGCGGTTTTAAAGTAGATGCTTTGGGTAAAGCCGGTATCGGTCCGCTGATACCCCATGTTGAAAATAGTTTTTTTGGCAAAGCGAATGACCCCGGATTTCAAATAGGCGGCTGGAATATGGGCCTAGAAGCCGGTGTGAGAGCCACTTTCCTGAAACATGTGTACCTCGAATTCACCCACAAAATAGATTATGCTCGCTATTCAAACCTGAAAGTTTACCAGGGTACGGCTAAGCAGGCTTTTGGAACCTATGAGTTGATTTTAAGTCTGGGTTATACATTTCAGGGAGGCAAAAAAGTACAATAATAAATATACGCTTCTACCTTTTTTCAAATAACCACCACCATCTTTTGCGCGGCTTTACCTTAAAATTTTTACCTATATAGTTTTGTATATAGTGCATGGCTTCGTCCATATCATCCGTAAGCAACATCAGTTCCTTGTCTTTGGGATGGATGGTACCCGCTTCTACCATCTTATCCATTGTAGCTACCAAGGGTTGAAAAAAATCTTTCCCAAACAATACGATTGGGAAATCATTGATCACTTTGGTTTGAGCTAGTGTAATGGTTTCAAAGAATTCATCCATCGTTCCAAATCCACCAGGTAAGATGATAAAAGCATAGGAATATTTTACGAGGATCACTTTACGCACAAAGAAATAATCTAATAAGATCCATTTTTGCATATAGGGATTGGGCTGCTGTTCAAAAGGCAATTTGATATTACATCCAACAGAATTACCGCCATTCTCAAAAGCACCTCTGTTGGCAGCTTCCATTATACCAGGGCCGCCTCCGGTTAAAGTGGTATAGCCTAATTCTGCTATCCTTTTTCCGAATTTCCTGGCTGCTTCATAGTGAGGATGTCCTTCTACAAACCTGGCAGATCCGAAAACAGTAATGCAGGGTCCCATAAAATGCAGGGTTCTAAAAGCCTTGATAAATTGCCTGAATACACTCCAGGCAAATGAAAACTCGTACATCCTAGGTTTAGGGCCTTCCAGGTAAACAGATTCTTTAATAGGTATGAACCTTGGTATTTTTGCCATATACAATCCTTATATTCATTCTTTTATCAAATTAGCACAAAATTTGCAGCATTTAGATAAGACAACCCATTCTGCTTTATGATTAAAAAAAAACTCATTTGCCTTTTGCTGTTTTTTATATGCATACATGCAGCATTTGCCCAAAAGAAAATTGTTTTAGAAAAAATTAGATTTCTTTCTTCAGATATCCCTGTTAAAAATTTCTTACAGGATGAAGAGATCAAAAAAACTATTGCCCGGCAATTCAATAAATCACTTATTAAGTTACAACAGATCCCTTTGTCTGATACAAGTACCCTTCCCATTGTATTTGTAAATCCCTATGACAATATCCTTCCGCTGGCAACTAATTTTTCTAAAATTGATACCAACCACTTACATCTCTTTATCGATTTTTTGGAAGCATTTCCGCCCTCTTATTTTGCCCAAAAAGAAAACTATCCTTTAGATTCTAATCTTGTTAAAAGGGTGGGCATTGTTTTCATGATCAGAGCCCTAATAATTAATGAAGACAGGGAAATAGTTTTCAATGAAGAATTGAACATACTTGTTTCCAGTGCAGAATCACCCGGTATGGGAACCCTGTATGGGAAAGGGATCCAATACAATAACCTGGGTGTTACACCCAAAGGATTTACAGAATTGATGAAAACTACAACCGACATTCTATTTGATCCAAAAAATGAAATGTACTCGATTGAGCTGAAAGTATCGCCAGCTTATGTTTTAGACAACTATATATTTCCATTAACGCAAAATAAAAGCAGGACCTACGTTAAGAAGATAAAAAATATTTTAACTTTTCCCTACCAGGATAAAATGGAAATGCTCCGTATGGGCGAACCTCGGTATGAAGAGATCAGGTTAAAAGGGAAGAAGCCTGGAAGATATCCGGAAGCAATAACAGCGGCCATAAAAAATAATGCGCATTACAGTAATTCTGATTTTGTATTTCTGCAACAGGAATGGCGCGACGTGGTGAACGATAAGAGCTATCAACTAATTCTCACCACACAAATAGATCCGGAAAATTTACCTGATGGTGAACAGTTTCTGTTTACCAATTTTTTTCCAGGAAATTTTCATTACTTATTACTTG
>CALRUV010000290.1:0-4230 GCA_943371455.1 Chitinophaga pinensis
TTGCCCCAAGTTAAGAAAAATGAAATAGAAAAAATAAGCAGCTATTCTACAGGATCTCTTTTGATTTTTCTCTTGAGCGATAATGCACTGATCAAAGAAACCAGGATACCCACTGGCAGGATTTCTGCATAGGTTAGTAATCCGGTGAAAAATAAGTTACTGTAAAGTTGTTTGAACTGATCCAGTTCTGCTTTTTGCGTGGCAATGGCTGCAGCTGAGGCACCGGAAGCCTGTAATTTATTGAGTGTGTATTGGGCGTATTTTTCTGCAAAATCAGGAATGAAAAAATGATAGTCAATTAACCATACAATCACATATACGGTTGATGCAATCAATGAAATATAAAAACCAGTTAGGAAAGCTTTCCCAAAACTGATCATCCCATCATTGTATTTATCACGGGTAATTTTGGTGCCTACAAAAATCAGTGAGAAGGCTAAGATCATCAGGGTATAACCATAGACCATCCCATTTTCAAACATCTCATCAACTTTATTGCCAATCAGCATGGTTCCAATAAAGAAGGAGGCTGCTATTAATCCGGCTATCAGTCCGCAAACTACAATGGTTTTTTTCATGTGTTTTGTTTTATAGGTTGAGACTTAAAATTCTGAACTTAGCAGCGATTTTGGCTCATACTTTCGGGTGATTTTTTCAAGATCATTCATTTTTCACCTGAAAGGATTAGGGTTTAGGGTAAAAGTCTCAAATTTTTAGCTTTTTCTATAGCCTGAATCCTTCTCTTTACTTCCAATTTCTCAAATAAACTGGATGAATGTGTTTTGATGGTATTGATGGAAACAAATAATTGGTTGGCAATTTCCTGGTTACTAAAACCTTGACCTATCAACTGTAAAACCTCCCATTCTCTTTTGCTAATGCCCAGAGATAAAAGATTGTCTTTATCTGGTGTAAAATTTTTCGGGGAAGTTTGTATAAATACTTTTTTTTCCAGGATAATTTTTTCCACTTTTGGTTTGCTTAGTTTGATGGCCAGCCAGATGCCTAAACCAGTAAATAAAAGTGCAATAGCCCCAATATACACTTCAAAAGAATGATCCATGATTAAAAACCGGTATTCAAACCAATGCAGAATAAAGGCAAGAAGCGCTAATGCGATACCATATAAAACAACCAATTTGATTTGCCGGGATTTTCTGCTGGTCATTTGCCAGTTTGATTTTCAGGAAAGATAAAAAAACAAGTAGATCTTTGGTTGAAACCAGCTTATGAAATTTGGGTTATTTAAAGTCTGAGATCAACAGCTTTTCTGAACAGAAGTCCATTTCCTTTTCATCATTGCTACCCACAATGATCAATTTTTCTTTACAATAAGTATCGATAAGCTGGTGGTACAATGCATACCCACTATTATCCAGGTTAGTACAGGGTTCGTCCAATAATAAAACGGGTACATCAGAAAATATAGCTTGCGCCAGTTTCAAACGCTGTTTCATGCCACTGCTGTAATACCGTATTTGTTTGTTGGCTGCTTTTTCCAAACCAATGATCGTCAAAATTTCGTCTATCGAAACTTCTTTCAGCAAGGATTTGAAGCGGCTATGAAAATGAAGAAATTCTTTCGCTGTCATTTCTTCAATCAGTTCTACATAAGGCGCAGCCATAGAAAGATATCGATAAGCATCATCGGGATTTAGATCAATGCATTCATTCTGCGCATTTGTTATTTGGTAACCCATCCTTCCTTCACTTAACTGGATACTCCCTCCTATACTTTGCAATAAAGTGCTCTTTCCACTTCCATTAGGTCCGGTAATGGCATAAGCTTTTCCTGAAGCAAAAGAAAAACTAAGCTTTCTAAAGATCCAATCCCTGTTAAAACGTTTTCCCGAATCAGTTAATTGGATAATAATTCCTTCTGCAGGAATACTTGCTATGTTGGGAGAAGCTGATTGGTTTGTAGTCATGAAAGGCTATATATTTTAATCCTCTTCTGTTGCACCTTTAATAAATCTTTTGATGATGCCCCTGCCGCTTTCCCTGATAAAAGTCACAATCTCATCTCTTTCATCTGTGGCAGGTAATTCTTCCTCAATAAATTCCAATGCCTGTGAAGTATTAAAACCTTTGTTGTAAATGGTTCTGTAAACGTCGAGTATATGGTTGATCTGCTGAAGGGGGAAGCCTCTTCTTTTTAAACCCACACTATTAACCCCACCATAACTCAGTGGATTTCTTACTGCTTTGATATAAGGAGGCACATCCTTGCTTACCAAACTACCTCCTGCTATAAATGTATGTTGTCCAATATTTACAAACTGATGCACGGCACTTACCCCACCTACCACTGCATAATCGCCCATGGTAACATGTCCTGCAACCTGAACACTGTTGCTCATGATACAATGATTGCCAATACTGCAATCATGCGCAATATGGCTATAGGCCATGATAAGACAGTTATTACCTACTTTGGTTTTTCCCCTGTCTTCTGTTCCGCGATTAATGGTTACAAATTCTCTGATGGTGGTATTATCACCAATTTCTGCCGTAGTTTTTTCACCACTAAATTTTAAGTCCTGCGGAATAGCACCCAAAACGGCACCAGGAAATATGCGACAGTTTTTGCCAATTCTGGTTCCATCCATGATGGTTACATTACTGCCTATCCAGGTTCCTTCACCAATCTGAACATCACCATGGATAACGGTAAACGGATCTATTTTTACATTCGGTGCAATGCGTGCATTAGGATCGATATAAGTATAAGGGTGCGTCATTACCAACTATTATTTTGAAAAAATAAAATAATCAAAGCAAGTTATTCCTGTCTTTTTACTACCTGTGCTACCAGGTCACCTTCGGTAGCTACTTTTCCTCCCACATAAACAGTTCCCCTCATTTCACAGATACCTCTGCGGATGGGCCCCGTGAATTCCATTTTCAAAACCATGGTATCTCCCGGTCTTACCATCTGTTTGAATTTACAATTGTCTATTTTTAGAAAGTATGTATCATAGGTTCCTTCTGGCATTGAATTGATACACAGAATGCCGCCTGTTTGTGCAAGGGCTTCAATTTGTAAAACCCCCGGCATTACCGGGTTTCCAGGAAAGTGTCCTGGAAAGAACCACTCATTGTAAGTAACATTTTTGATGCCTACTATATAAGTGTCTGTTAACTCTATAATTTTATCAACCAATAAAAATGGATGCCTATGTGGCAGGGTTTTTTCTATTTTTTCCAGCGTATAAACCGGCGGAATATTCGGATCATAAACAGGTACATTTTTTACATGCCTGTTTTTTTTGATATACTGTTTGATCTTTTTTGCAAATTCAACATTGGTGCTATGTCCGGGCCTGTTGGCAATGATACGGGCTTTGATAGGGTAGCCAATCAATGCCAGATCACCTACCACATCCAGTAATTTGTGGCGGGCGGGCTCATTAGGAAAACGGAGTTCCAGGTTATTCAAATATCCTTCACTCTTCACTTCTATCTTATCTCTTTTAAACACTTTCGCCAAACGGCTCATCTCGGCATCAGTTACTGGTTTATCTACCACTACAATTGCATTATTGATATCACCACCTTTTATCAGGTCATTGTCCAGCAATGCTTCCAGTTCATGTAAAAAACAAAAGGTTCTGCAAGGGGCAATCTCAGCTTTAAAATCTTTGATGGTTTTTAAGCCAGCATGTTGGGTGCCTAATACGGGACTATTAAAATCAATCAGTGTCGTGATCTGGTAGTCCATCGAAGGAAGCGCCACCATTTCCACACGTTTTGCGTCATCGTAATGGTAAATATTTTCATCCAAACTATACCAGGCTTTGGTAGCTTCCTGTTCCAATACCCCCGTTTCTTCAATCAGGTCAATAAAAGGAGTGGAGCTGCCATCCATAATGGGTATCTCAGGTCCGTTCAACTCAATCAATGCATTATCCACACCCATACCTACCAATGCTGCCAAAACATGCTCTACGGTGCTAACTTTTGCATCCCCTACCTGAAGGGTGGTTCCCCTGCTGGTATCCGTTACCAAATCACAATCAGCTTTGATGATGGGTTGTTGTGGCAGGTCGATTCTTTGAAATTGGATGCCAAATCCCGGGTTAGCAGGTTTCAGGGTCATATCTACCAGCACGCCGGTATGCAAACCGGTTCCACTAATACTAATGGCACTATTGAGTGTATGTTGTTTGTCCGGGTTAAAATTACTATCCATTCTTCAATCAGTTTGGGAGTGTATTATATACGACCGTT
>CALRUV010000291.1:0-4219 GCA_943371455.1 Chitinophaga pinensis
CCTTATCACCAACAGCCACAGCCAATGCTGCTTTATCACCCTTGCTGATGAACACTTCAATACCTGCTGATGTTTCCAATGCATGAAAAGAACTGATATTTCTTTTCTGTACATTTTCGTCATAAACCACATCCTGCGCCTGCATGTTATTGAATGCCAAAACCATGACTAATAATAAATAACCTATCTTTTTCATTGTTCGTTTTTTCATAAAACGAATAGCAGCAAAAAATGTTACACGCCTATGCTTATTTTAATACAATTGCACCTAATGCAGGCAAATTCAGGGTGAGTTTATAACATTTGGAAGGTTTATCTACCAGTTCGGATTTAATTGCAGGATTGTAAACATCACCAGTGCCATAGAATTCGGAATTATTGCTGTTAAAAATTTCTTCCCATTTACCTTTTCCATGCACATATATTTCCCAATCCATCCGCACTACAGGCGTTACATTTAAAATGATGAGAACCATATCCTTATCCTTCTTACCTTTTCTGGCATATACCAGAACTGACTCGCTGCGGTGATTCAGGTCAACCCATTCAAAGCCACCGGGCTCAAATTGTTTTTCATATAAAGCTGGTTCTCTTCTATACAGTTCATTCAGTTTCTGTACACAATTTTTCATGCCGGAATGGGGTGCAAAACCAAGTAATTCCCAAGGAAGTTCTGTTTTGTAATTCCATTCCGTAGTTGCACCAAACTCATCTCCCATAAACAAAAGCTTGGCTCCGGGATGTGTGAACATATAAGTGTAGAGGATCCTTAAATTGGCAAATTTCTGCCATTCATCTCCCGGCATTTTATAGAGCATCGGACTTTTACCATGTACTACTTCATCATGACTGAGCGGTAACATAAAATTCTCATCATAGAAATACATCATACTAAAGGAGAACTTGTCTTGTTGCAACTGGCGAAAAATAGGGTCTAATTTAAAATAGTCAAGTGTATCATGCATCCAGCCCATCATCCATTTCATGCCAAAGCCGAGTCCATCCTCAAATGTGGGTCTACTTACTTTGGGCCAATCCGTTGCTTCTTCAGCAATCGTTTGGATATCCGGAAAATCACGGTACAGTGTTTCATTTAAATCCTTGATAAAAGCAATGGCTTCCAGGTTGCCATTTCCGCCGTATTCATTGGGTTCCCATTGACTGGCATTTCTGCTGTAATCGAGACGCAGCATTGAGCTTACTGCATCAACCCTGATGCCGTCCGTATGAAATTGATCGCACCAGAAACGTGCACTGCTGATGAGAAAGGATTTCACTTCCCCTCTTTTATAATTAAAGATATAAGAGTTCCAATCGGGGTGGTAACCTTTGCGCATATCTGCATATTCATAGGTATGGGTACCATCGAACATGAATAGTCCGTGTGCATCATAAGGAAAATGAGATGGCACCCAATCAAGGATCACACCAATCCCAGCCAGGTGAAAAGCATCAACCATGGCAGCATAATCCTGTGGATTACCAAAACGGGATGTAGGTGCAAAATAACCCGTTCCCTGGTAGCCCCAACTACCATCAAAAGGGTGTTCCATTACAGGCATGAATTCTACATGCGTAAAACCCATTTCTTTTACGTAGGGCACTAATCTTTCTGTTATCTGTTGATAAGTATTGTAAACTTCCTCATCAAGCTTGTCAGGCCGCATCCAACTGGCCAGGTGAACTTCATATACAGAATAGGGTGAGGTAATAGCATTGTGCTTTTTCCTATGCTTCATCCAATCAGCATCTTTCCATTCATAATTCGTTTGCCAGGTGATGGAAGCCGTAAAAGGCCTTTTCTCCCAATAATTAGCAAAGGGATCACCCTTATCTAATTTGATGCCTTTAAACCCATGTATATGGTATTTATAAGCTTCGCCGACCGCAATACCAGGAATAAATCCTTCCCAGATTCCGGAATTATCTAACCGAACTTTTAATGGATGCGTGGTTTTATTCCATTCATTGAAATATCCTACAACAGAAACAAAAGTGGCATTGGGAGCCCAAACAGCAAAATAGGTTCCCTGGGTATCCAGCAGTTCCAATTGTTTGTTTCCAAAAAGCTTATACAAAGTATAATGTGTGCCTTTTTGAAAATTTTTAATATCATCATCCGTGAATAAGGAATAATTCCAAACAGCTTGGTCCTTGTTTACAAAATGGATTTCCTCGTATTTTTTTTGTGGCGATTTTCCAACTTTTTTCGATTGCCCCTCTCCTGTTTGTATGTTGGATTTAGGGGGAAACTCTTGATTTGATGAGGTATGATCCATAGAATTAGTGGGATATGATTTTACCAATTAACACATTTAACATTTGATTATAACTAATTAATTAGTTCTTGCAATACAATTTATGGATTTTATGCGGAATTGCATCTAACCCCTATCATAACCAAAGAATGACTAAACAACTGCTTTTTTCCTTACTACTTAACTGTTTGCTGATTCCAGCAGCTTTTGCGCAAAAGAGTTCCATAAAGGGAACCATTACTGATACTTTGAACAAGCAAAACCTCCACAATGCTGTTATTTCTGTGCTAAAACAGAAAGATTCTGTTTTAATAAAATTTACCAGAACAGATAATCAGGGAAATTTTGAATTAAAAAACCTGCAGGCTGGTAATTATATTCTTTTGGTTTCCTATCCTTCTTATGCGGATTATGTTGAAAAAATAAGTTTGGAAGAAAACAAAGAAAAATCTTTAGGCATGTTGCCTTTGATTACCAAAGCAAATTTGTTGCAGGAAGTAATTGTGAAACAAAGAATTAGTGCCATCAGGGTTAAAGGTGATACAACAGAATATCGGGCAGATAGTTTTCATGTAGAAGCCAATGCCGATGTGCAGGAACTATTAAGAAAAATGCCGGGCATACAGGTAAATAGCAAAGGTGAGATAACGGCACAGGGAGAAAAAGTACAAAAGGTATTGGTTGATGGAGAAGAATTTTTTAGTGACGACCCCGCTGTTGTTACCAAGAATCTGCGGGCAGATGCGGTTGATAAAATTCAGGCTTTTGATAAAAAATCGGACCAGGCCGTATTTAGTGGCATTGATGACGGTCAGAAAATGAAGACGCTGAATATCCAATTAAAAGAAGATAAGAAAAAAGGGTATTTCGGTAAAGCAGAAGGTGGTACTGATTTTGACAGGTATGGATATGGTAAATTAATGGTAAATGCATTTAAAGGAAAGCGGAAGATTTCGGGTTATGCCACTACTGATAATACAAAATATGAATCATTGAACTGGGATGAAAACAGAAATTATGCGGGTGATGGTAATATGACTACTGAAATCTCTGACGATGGTGGTATTATGATGTATTCCAGTGGAGATGATTTTAGCTGGGGCCGTGGATTTCCGAAATCTACAACAGCCGGTTTGCATTTTAGCAATAAATGGAATAAGAACAAGCATAACAACAATAATACCTATCAATACAATAACCTGGAAGTTACTGGTAATACACTAAGTAAAACACAAAGTATTTTACCAGACACTACATTCTATAACAATACTTCGGAATACCAGGCTTCGGAAAAAACAAGGCATAAGCTTTCGAGTATGTACGAATGGCAGATCGATTCTTCCAGTTCATTAAAACTAACAGTAAAGGGATCCTCCATCAAAGGCTTGAGCAAATCCAATTACCTGGGACAGTCTATCAGTGAAGATAATAAGATCATTAATGAAAGCGACAGGTCAACATCCAATAGCAGTGAAAATAATTCCCTGAACAATAATATTTTCTGGCGCAAAAAATTTGTAAAAAAAGGAAGAACGATCTCAATCAATACAGATCTTAATATCAATAATACCAATGAAAATATTCTTCTAAAGGCCTTGAATACATTTTATGATAAAAGTGGATCACTAGTGAGAACTGATAATATTGATCAGTTAAAAGTGAACAAACAAGCCAGTTCCACCATCAACACCATGGTAACTTACACAGAACCTTTATGGAAAAATACGGCCCTGGTACTTAACTATAAATTAAACCTGAACAGAAACGATGCGGAGAGAAATACCTATACCAAAAATGGATCAGGCAAATATGAAAATCTTTCCGACACGCTGAGCAATCATTTCATATACAATACAGTAGGACATTTGGGAAGTTTTAATGTACGATATAATGTAAAGAAATTCAATTTTGCCTTAGGTTCGGGAGTAGGTACCTCAACCTATCATTTAAATGATGTAAGG
>CALRUV010000292.1:0-4207 GCA_943371455.1 Chitinophaga pinensis
TGATGAAGTAAATATCAATTTCATCAAAGGCAATTGTTATGGTGTTATCGGGGCTAATGGCGCCGGTAAATCTACCTTCTTAAAAATTCTCAGTGGCGATATCGAACCCAATAAGGGAAATATAGAAATAACCCCTGGAGAGCGGATGGCCGTTCTCAAACAAAACCAATTTGAATTTGATGAATGTACTGTTCTCAATACGGTATTAATGGGTCGTAAAAGATTATGGGACGTAATGCACGAGAGGGATGCCATTTATGCCAAAGATGATTTTACGGAAGCAGATGGCATGAAAGCCGGTGAACTGGAAGGTGAATTTGGTGAGATGGGCGGCTATGAAGCAGAAAGCAATGCTGGTATGCTTTTGAGCAGTTTGGGTGTGAAGGAAGAAATGCACCAGGTTTTGATGAAAAACATACCCAGCAACTTTAAAGTGAGGGTATTACTGGCACAGGCATTATTTGGCAACCCAGATATTCTCTTATTGGATGAGCCTACCAACGGGTTGGACATAGAAACCATTGGCTGGCTGGAGAATTTTTTGGCAGATTATGAGAACATCGTTTTGGTAGTAAGCCATGATCGTCACTTTCTGGATACGATCTGTACGCACGTAGCAGACGTTGACAGATCGAAGATCAAAGCTTTTACGGGTAACTATACTTTCTGGTATGAATCATCTCAATTGATGGCCAGACAGATCAATGATAAGAATAAGAAGAATGAGGAGAAGCGCAAAGACCTTCTTGATTTCATTGCCCGATTCTCTGCCAATGCATCTAAAAGTAAACAGGCAACATCACGTAAAAAAGCACTGGAAAAATTAACGATTGAAGAAATTCAGCCCTCAAACAGAAAATACCCCGGTATCATTTTCCAGCCACTGCGCGAAGTGGGTAACCAGATACTGAACGTTGAAAATCTGAGTAAGAGCATCAATGGTCGCAAGCTTTTTGATAAGGTGAATTTCAGTATCAACAAAGGGGAGAAGATCGCCTTTTTAAGCAGAGATCCACTGTCGGTAACTAATTTCTTTGAAGTGATCACCGATGCTATGAAAGCTGACACTGGCAAATTTGAGTGGGGCACCACCATTACCAAAGCATATCTGCCACAGGAAAACCAGGAATTTTTTACAGAAGGATTGAGCTTGATGGACTGGTTGCGCCAATATGTTCCGCCACATGTAACGGACGCTGATGAGCCTTTTATCCGTGGTTTTTTAGGTAAAATGTTGTTTAGTGGAGATGATATTCAAAAGAAGACGAACGTGTTAAGTGGCGGTGAAAAAGTGCGTTGCATGCTCAGTAGGATGATGTTACAAAATCCAAATGTGGTGATCCTTGATCAACCCACCAACCACCTTGATCTGGAAAGTATCCAGAGCTTTAATGAAGGTTGCCAAACTTTTCCGGGTGTGGTGATGATCACATCGCATGACCATACTTTTATGCAAACCGTTGCCAACCGTATCATTGAACTAACGCCTAAAGGAATTATTGACAGACTCATGACCTTTGATGAATACATGGAAGACAGCCGTGTAAAGGAATTGCGGGAAGAAATGTATAGTTAAGTATTAATACCTCGTATATACCGAAAGCCACTTTTTGAGTGGCTTTTGTTTTGTAAATTGGGTTTAAATAATACAATATGTCAGTCATTAAAATGCCACTATTATATGTAGGGTCAAAAGGTGAAAAGAGGTTATATACCTTATTTGACAGTGGTGCTAACCTATCCTGTATCAGTCCCGAATACCTGCAAGGTTTAGAAGTTCCTGTAGCTCTTGGCAGAACTAGGTATATCGTAATAGCAAGTGAAAATCATCGGATTGAAGTGACAGAAGTGCTTCGGTTAGATTTTTATATCAATGATGTTTTAGTAAGCGATGAATTTTTGGTTGTTCCCGGATTAAGTGAAGAAGCCATTATTGGTGCAGCCACCATGCAGAAATGGCGAATTAAGCTCGATTTTGAGCATGATACTGTTCATGTTGATCCGAAAGTGTCTAAAATGCAATTGATTTAATTCACCCTGGGCACATTCGTAAGACTTCCAAAAAATAAAGCATTCAGGAAAAGTTTATTAGTGCCATACCGGATTCTTATGAAATTGGGGTCATTCGTATAAATGATCACCAAATTGTAGAAAAACTGTTTTTTGCAAATAAAGGTTTGAGTGATGGGAAGATTTTATTTTGTCACTTTGCTAAGATGTAGGAGGGTATCAGAGGGTTCAAATCAAATGGATAGTAGGGTTCAAAAGTATCAAAATGTGGATAAATCCTCATTTTAGGGCAATTTGTAAAGGCTTTACCGCTTAATTGTTAAGAAATTAATTAAAAAAAGCCGATTTCATATTGGTATTTTGCCGCATTTCCCTACCTTTGCCTCCCGAAAAAATCGGAAGATAAAACAAGAGTCATGGCAAGAGTATGTCAGGTTACCGGTAAGAAACCCATAGTTGGAAACAGTGTTTCTCACTCAAATATCAAAACCAAGCGTCGCTTTTTACCTAATTTGCAAAAGAAGCGTTTCTTTTTTGCAGAAGAAGATCGTTGGGTTACAATGAAAGTGTCAACTGATGCATTAAGAACCATCAACAAGAATGGTTTGGCAAATGTGATCAAAGGCATGCGTGCGGAAGGTGTTAAAATCTAATTTTTTATAAAGCAAACTACCCAATACAATGGCAAGGAAAGGAAACAGGGTGCAGGTTATTTTGGAGTGTACAGAGCATAAGACCACAGGTCAGCCCGGTACAAGCCGTTATATCACTACCAAAAACAAGAAAAACACACCTGAGCGTGTGGAGTTAAAGAAGTATAACCCAATTTTGAAAAAAGTAACTGTTCATAAAGAAATCAAATAATCATGGCAAAAGCAGCAAAAACCGCGATCAAAACCAAAGACCAGAAAGCAGCAGCAGAAGCTAAGAACTGGACAAAAGTGATCAAGGCTGTTCGCAGCCCTAAATCCGGTGCCTATACTTTTAAAGAAGCTATAGTACACAAGGATAAGATCAAAGATTTCTTGTCAGAGAAATAATTGGTTATCATTCATGCTATTAAAAAGCTTTCCTTTAATTACAGGAAGGCTTTTTCTATTTAAGTGCCTGATAAAATAGAAAACCTTTTGGTATTCCGTTTTAGGTGCATAGTTTCTAAAATTTATTAATATCAATTCAATCAAATGAGCTTCTTCGGAAAACTATTTGGTAAACAGGAAAAACAGAGTTTGGACGAGGGTCTGCAAAAAACCAAAGAAGGTTTCTTTGCTAAGATCACCAAAGCAGTAGCGGGTAAGAGTACCGTTGATGAAGAAGTGTTGGATAACCTGGAAGAAGCCCTGGTTGGTGCAGATGTGGGCATTGAAACAACCATAAAGATCATTGAGCAGGTAGAGAAAAGGGTAAAAGCGGAGAAATATATCAACACCTCCGAATTGAATAAGATCTTACAAGAAGAAATTGAAGCAATGCTGGTAGATGCTGCTGAATCTTCTTACAAGAATTTTGGCATTCCGGAAGGCAAAAAGCCCTATGTTATTTTGGTGGTGGGTGTTAATGGGGTAGGCAAAACAACCACTATTGGTAAATTGGCGCATAATTATAAAAAAGCTGGTAAGCAGGTTATTTTGGGAGCGGCTGATACATTCAGGGCTGCAGCGGTTGACCAATTAACTATCTGGAGTGAAAGGGTAGGTGTGCCTATCGTGAAGCAGGCAATGGGTTCCGATCCAAGTGCAGTGGCTTATGATACCATTGCCAGTGCTGTTGCTAAACAGGCAGATGTTGCCATTATTGATACGGCGGGAAGGTTACATAACAAAGCCCATTTAATGGAAGAATTGGGTAAGATCAAGCGTGCCATACAAAAGCTCGTTCCCGGTGCACCTCATGAAGTTATGCTGGTATTGGATGGGTCAACCGGACAAAACGCATTAGAACAAGCCAGGCAGTTTACTGCAACGACAGATGTTACAGCCATATCGATCACTAAATTAGACGGAACTGCGAAAGGTGGTGTTGTTTTGGCTATTGCCAATCAATTTCAAATTCCAGTAAAATATATTGGGGTGGGTGAAAAAATAGACGATCTGATCATATTCGACAAACATGAATTTGTTGATAGCTTATTCAAAATAGCTTAAATAATTTTATTTTTTAAAAAGTTCAAAAAGTTTTTTTTGTTCTTGCTGCTTGC
>CALRUV010000293.1:0-4184 GCA_943371455.1 Chitinophaga pinensis
CTTACTGATGCAGAAAAAGAAACGCTATACAATTGGTGTGAAGCAACCAGAGACAGCATCAAAGCCAATTACCCTGCTGATAGCCTGGTGATCAAAAAAAAGAGGTAATCCCTTAGTTTGCGCGTTGTTGTCTGTAGTTGCCATACAAACAACCAAAGACTACAAACCACAAACCACAAACTGAATCTATGCAAATCCGTGCTGCCAAATATGTTATCTCTTCCGCATTGGTAATACAATGCCCCAAACCGGATAGACCCGAATACGCTTTTATCGGAAGAAGTAATGTGGGCAAGTCATCATTGATCAATATGGTGACCAACCAAAAAAGTTTAGCTAAAACTTCGGCAACCCCCGGTAAAACGCAGCTCATCAACCATTTTGAAATTGAAAGTAGTGCAGCAGAAAAAGGACCGAGACAAAAATGGTTCCTGGTAGATCTACCCGGTTATGGTTATGCCAAAAGATCCCAAACCGATAGAAAACGCTGGGAAGAAATGATCAATGGCTATTTACGCAAACGTGAAAACCTGGTTCAGGTATTTGTGTTGATCGATAGCAGGCATGGTCCGCAAAAAAATGATTTGGAATTTGTTAGTCAGCTAGACCACTGGCAAGTAAATTTTAGTCTGGTTTTTACAAAAGCAGATAAAGAAAAGCCTGCTGTAGTTGCCCGAAACGTAAAAGCATTCCTTGATAAATTGGCAGAAACCTGGCAGTTTTTACCAAGGCATTTTGTTACCAGCGCCGAAAAGAAAGATGGCAGAGAAGAAATCCTTCATTTTATTGAAAGCTGTAATAAAGATATTCTTGCCAACAAAACAACTGAGTAATTGAGATATTACTGCCATTACCAAACTAAGGCAGCTTTTTATTACAGCAAGGAAAATCAGTTTACTGCTTTATCCGCACAACAGCTGCTGGCAAAAGCTTCTGGCTTGGCTTTGAAAGCAAACCCCATTCCCAGAATATAACCCATCGCTTCTTTCAGCGCATCGTTACTCTTGAATTGCGGATTGGTATTGATATCTGCATGAACTTCCATTTCAACATGGTGTTTGATGAAAAGGTTACAAAGCTCATAAGCAATTTCAATACTTTTTGCAACTTCTACCAGCATCCTTTCTTTGATGTGGTATTTCTGTTTTGTTTTGTCATTGTGGATGTACATGAAACCACCATTGTGTTCTCGTAGAAATACGATAACAGTAGCAAATTCCGTGTCTTCTCCTTTTACCTGACTGTCGGTACCGATGCAGACTTTAAGTTTGGTGCCATTGGCAACTTCTTTTTCAATGGCTTCTTCTACTGCATCTTTAATAGGTAGGTTAATGTTCTCACCGTTAAATTTTCTCCAACGCATAAGTAGATGTTTGTGTAATTTACCGATAATAGGTACGTAAACCCATCATTTAAAATCAACTTATTATTAACAGTGGTGGAAAAGTTAGGAGAAAAGTTAATAGTTAAAAGTGAAGAAGTAAACTACTGTCAAATCTCCATTACCCCCCCCCAACTATTCACTATTAACTTTTCACTATCTCCCCCCCCAACTATTCACTATTAACTTTTCACTATTAACTATCTTCCTCCCTCCACAAGTCTTCTTATCTTCACCCTATGAAAGTGAGCGGATTTACTTTTATTAAGAATGCCCTTCAATTCGACTACCCAATTAAGGAAGCCATCCTTTCTATTTTACCTTTATGTGATGAAATGATTGTGGCAGTTGGTGATTCATCAGATGCAACACGTGAACTCATAACAAATATTTCTTCAGATAAAATACGCATTATTGATACCGTATGGGATCCCTCCTTACAAAGGGAGGGGGCTGTTCTGGCTTCTGAAACCAATAAAGCCCTCAGGGCTATTAACAGTGATCCTGACTGGTGTTTCTATATTCAGGGGGATGAGGTTTTACACGAGCAATACTTAGAAAACGTAAATCAAGCGATGTTGCAGTGGAAAGATAAACCTGAAGTAGAAGGATTATTGTTCAAGTACCGTCATTTTTATGGTTCTTTCGATTATGTGGCAACTTCCTCTAAATGGTATCGAAATGAAATCCGCATTATCAGACCATCTGCAAATATTTATTCCTATCGGGATGCACAGGGTTTTAGAAAAGGAAAGGATGAAAAACTGGATGTGAAAGCTATTGACGCTTATATCAACCACTATGGATGGGTAAGACCACCGGTAACCATGATGGATAAAACCCGGAATTTTGGTAATTACTGGGGAGGTGATCGGATCACTGAAGAATTTTTGCAAACCTATTCGGGAGCATTCGACTATGCACAGATCGATATGCTGGAAAGATTTACAGGTACACACCCATTTGTGATGCAGGATCGGATCAATAACAAAAATTGGCAATTTGACTATGATCTGTCCTATAACAAAATAACGTTGAAAGAAAGATTCAAAATGATTTTTGAAAAATTGACAGGAACACGTCCATTCGATTTTCATAATTATAAATTACTACCTTAATTGTTCAAATATTTCCAGTAAACAGCTCGAATGAATTATGACAACAGACTGTATCCTCTGCCGAAATCCTTACAATAACAAACTCTTTAAAGTAAAAGAGCTGCAATTAGGATTACCTGAATATTTCGAATACCAATTATGCAATGCTTGCGGAAGTATGCAATTGCAAAATGTACCCGAATACTTAGGAAAGTATTATCCCAATGAGGATTACTATTCCTTTAAGCTTGATCTGCATGTTAGAAAAAAAGCAGACCTGCTGCGGAAGATCAAAGCAGACTACCTTTTATATGGTAAGAATAAAGTGTTGGGTAGACTCCTTTCCATCGGCTATAAATTACCGGAACAAATGCAGTGGATGAAAGATCTGCACGCAAAATATGATGATGCCATATTAGATATTGGCACTGGTAATGGCAGTTTGTTATCACGCCTTTTTCAGATAGGGTTTAAGAATTTAACAGGTATCGATCCATTTATCAATGAAGACCATGATTATGGATCTATCAAAATCCTTAAAAAAGATATTTTCGCTGTAACGGAAAAATATGATGTGGTAATGATGCATCATTCTCTGGAACATATGTTCGAACCACAAAAAGTATTGAAACAGGCTATGAACATTACAAAACCAGGAGGAAGGGTAATGATACGTATACCGATCATGGGTAATTATGGATGGAAAAAATATGGCGTGCACTGGTGTGGCATCGATGCTCCCAGGCATATCTTCATCCCTTCCGAAAAACAAATGCGTGCCATGGTTGAAGACGCAGGATTTGTAATTGAAAAATATTATTACGACAGTAGTGATTACCTGATCTGGAGTAGTGAACAATACCTAAAAGGAATGCCTTTACACGATCCAAAAAGTCATATGTTTAATAAGGATAACAGCAGTATGTTCTCTAAAGAAGACATCATAGCTTTTCGAGCACTCATGAAAATAGAGAATGAGAAAGGAAATGGAGATACAGCGGTTATCTGTTTGAGAAAACCTTAATGACGCCTTTCACCTCTGCTTAATTTACGAATCTCTACCAATCTGCTAAAATAGCTTTTGAAGGTAAATTGAAAAATGACGGATTGATGTTTGAGCAGAAAGTAAAACAGTGGCCAAACAAAAACGCCTGCCGATTTTCTTTTAAACAACCTAACTAATTTTTCATAAAATGGTTGATCATTGACCTCATGTGTTTGAATCGTTTGCATCCAGTACAAAGCATATTCAAAGTCCCTAAATCTTTGCTCGTGTTTTCTGGTGACTGTTTTTTGTGCAACAGTTGTGGTTACAGTATTTGTATGCTGCCTGTATAAAGTCAGGGGTTGACCCACATATTTAATACCGGAATGAATTGTGGCTTTAACTGCAAACCAAATATCATGTGGAATCTTAGCAGGTATTGGTAAAACCATATCAACTAAACTTCGGTGGATCATCATCGTATGCCCCCATACAACATTGCTAAAAATATATCCTTTTGTATCCTTCACATCACCCATCTTTCTGAGATCTGATAGTTTTTTTTGCAGGCTTTGACCATTCTCATCTATCAATACACTATTACTATAAACCAATAAAGCATTGCCAATGGCATGATACAATATTTCCAGTTTCTCCGGGATCCAGATATCATCCTGATCACAGAATGCTAGGTATTCTCCTTTTGATTGCCAGGTAGCAA
>CALRUV010000294.1:0-4173 GCA_943371455.1 Chitinophaga pinensis
CATAGCTCAATTGAAACAATTGAAAAACATGGTGGCGGAAGTGCCCGTTGTATGATGGCTGAAATATTTCTAAAGGAGAAATAAGGGCTAGTTGGCCTCTACAGCACTAAGCAATTTGCCGATTTGCCGCTCGCGGTAGCGGATAGAGCGGTTTAACTTGGCACAGGCACTGGTAAATTCTTTTTGGATTTCAATATCAACAGAAAATTTTATCTGTTTACTAAGCAGCATTTCTTTAATTACTTCCGCATCATGCCATAAACCGATACACTCCTGTAATTTATTGTAATAAGGCAAATCATCCCGATGCTTATTTTTAGAGGAATCAACCCAATTATTGGCATATAACCATTGTTTGATATACTTGCGCAATTCATGCCAGTATTCAGTTTCGGCGTGGTTACTGGTTAATTTTTCAATACGTGCATGTACTTCCACCAAATATTGTTCTACCAGAATATGGTTTGTGGCTTCAATAAATTTATTTATATCATCCATGGTTTCCTTAAACTCCCTTCGGTATTTTTTCGACTTTAACTGAAAATCCTTCGACATCTCTTTCAGTTTACTTTCCGGAAAATAATTGGATTCTAACCCTTTATATTCATTTTTCAATAACCATTGATGTAATATTTGAAACTCCCTGATATCGCCACTTTCATGGAAAACGGAATTGATATAATGTGCTGCCTTTTTTAATTTTTGTTTGGGATATACCGTGCGAAGAAACCTGATAAGGGCACTAAATTTTTTCATTTCCACCCTTAGGTCATGCATCGAAACTTCATCCCCCTTCAATTCAAAATCGTGGAGATGATTGAATATGTTTTTAATTCTTTGCGCATAATATAAGCGAAGCGGGTTCAACATAGTCCGATACAACTTGAAACAAACACATGATGGATGAAAATAATTTTTTTTCACCACTTTTAAAAATGCTTATTGTTAAGTTTAGGTCAACTTTACAAACTAAGTTCCACGCCTTCTTCAAAACTAACAGGTTCATAGCCTAGTTCTAATCTGGCTTTATCTATTCTCAGGCCTGAAAACTTGGCTCTTTTTACGGTTTCCGGGAAGGTATCGGAATTTACAGGTTCAATTAGTGATTCATCTAATTTCAAGGCTTTTGCAACGATTATAGCCATTTGATAGGGCGAAATGATATCTTTCCCCGCCAGGTGGAATACCCCATTCTTTTTTTGTTGCAGAATGCTTTCTATCCCTTTACAGATATCCATTACATAAGTAGGTGTTCTTAACTGATCGGTAACTACTTTTATTTTCTCCCTAGCTTCCAATTTATGCTTTACCCAATGCAAAAAACTGGGTCGCATACCATGGAGTAATTTCCCGTAAATAAATACCGGGCGAATAATGGCAAAGCTTTGAGCATTTGCTGTAACATGAGCTTCTGCCATTTTTTTGCTTTCCCCATAAAAGTTAAGTGGATCGGGAATCGCATCCTCTGCATGGGGTCCATTCTCGCCAAAAATAAAATCTGTTGAAATATGCATGAAAAATGAACCATATTGATTGGCAAGAGCAATAAGGTTTTCCGTTACCCTAACATTGTGTAATAAACAAAGATCCTGATGAGCAGCGCATTCATCCGGCTTACTCATAGCCGCTGTATGAATCACTATGGATGGTGTAGTTTGTAAGAAAATAGCTGTTAGTTTACTAACGTCTGTTAGTTCTAATGAATAATAAGTGATATTTTTTTGCAGGGGTAATTTGGCTTCTCCTCTTGAAACGGCTACTACCTTAAACCCTTTGTTAGCAAGGTATAGAGACAAATGTTGTCCCAAAAAACCATTAGCTCCCGTAATCAGAATATTCATATTACAATTGTACGAAAAATGTAATACCTGTATCATAACTTGTTGTTTACTTTCAAATGCTTATTTTTGGAACTCGTGTATAAGTGTACACAAATAATACGATTCGCTTGTCCGATTTATTTCAACGTATAAAGAGAATTTAAGACAGATGTTTTCAAAAAAAGTTACCAAAATTGGGGTTTTAACTTCCGGAGGCGATGCGCCAGGTATGAATGCAGCCATCAGAGCTGTTGTTAGAACGGGCATTTATCATGGTTTAGAAATTTTCGGCATCATGCGCGGGTATAGTGGCATGATCGAAGATGATATCCAGCATATGAACTCCCGTTCAGTTGCCAATATCATACAACGTGGCGGTACCATTTTAAAAACTGCCAGAAGTTTAGATTTTTTTGAACCCGAAGGGCGCAAAAAAGCATATGAAAACCTTCGTAAAAGAGGCATTGATTCATTGGTAATCATAGGTGGAGATGGCAGTTTTAGAGGAGCCCAAAAATTCAGTCACGAATTTGATATTCCCTGTATTGGCATTCCAGGCACCATTGATAAAGATATTGCTGGCAGTGATTTTACCATAGGTTTTGATACGGCAGTTAATACCGCTGTTGAAGCCATTGATAAGATCAGGGATACAGCAGATGCCCACGACAGGCTTTTTATTGTTGAAGTAATGGGCAGAGATGCGGGCTATATTGCACTGCATAGTGGCATAGCAACAGGTGCCGAAAACATTTTGATTCCCGAAACCAAAACTGATATCGAAGAGCTGATCGTTTCGCTAACAGAAAAAGAAAAGAGAAGAAAACTCGTAAACCTTATTGTGGTTGCAGAAGGCGATGAATTTGGAGGTGCCAACGAAATAGCTAATATCATTAAAGAAAGGTTACCCAATGCAGATACGAGGGTATGTATTCTGGGTCATATTCAAAGAGGGGGCTCCCCTACCTGTTTAGACAGATTGATAGCCAGTAGAATGGGCTACCATGCAGTTGAAAGCCTGATCAATGGTAAACATAATGTAATGGTTGGTATTCAAAACAATAAACTTCATTATACGCCACTGGATAATGCGGTGAAAGCGAAACAAAAAATTTCAGAAGAATGGTTCAAGATCGTGAAGATACTGGCCAGTTAAAAAAAATATTTCAATCACTAAGATTTCATAACCCACATTCCCAATGACGAACAAACTGGAAAAATACCTGCACAAAGAAATGGATAAACAAGCAGGCATTAAACATGTAAACCATCGCACCAAAATAGTTGCTACTGTTGGTCCGGCTTGCGACACTTATGAAAAATTACTCGATCTGGTTAAAGCAGGTGTGAATGTTTTCAGGTTAAATTTTTCTCATGGCTCTCATGAAGACAAACTGAAAATTATTGAGCATATCCGTAATATCAATAAAAATGAACCTTACAATATTGCCATTCTTGCAGATTTGCAAGGACCAAAATTGAGGGTTGGTGAAATAGAAAACAATCACCTGGAAGTTAAAGCAGGTGATATCCTCACTTTCACCAATGTGAAGTGTGTGGGTACACTTGAAAAAATTTATGTATCCTACCCAAACCTGGCAGGTGATGTGATCATGGGTAATGTGATCATGATCGATGATGGTAAAATTGAAGTAAAAGTGGTGGGTATTGAAAAAAGTGGAGATGTAAGGGTTTTGGTTACACTGGGTGGCATACTTTCTTCAAAGAAAGGTATCAACCTGCCCGACACAAAAATTTCCTTACCTGCCTTAACTGAAAAGGATTTGGCAGATCTGGAATTTATTATAGAACAAAGTTGCGACTGGGTTGCACTAAGTTTTGTACGAAGTGTGAAGGACATTGTGATCCTGCGTAGTAAGCTGGATGAGAAAAAAAGTAAGACTAAAATCATTGCAAAAATAGAAAAACCTGAAGCCCTCTTGAATATCAGGGATATTATCCTGGAAAGTGATGGCATCATGGTAGCCAGAGGCGACCTGGGTGTTGAATTGCCTGTTGAACAAATTCCTTTGATTCAGAAAGAGCTGATCCGTAAATGTATTCATCGCGCCAAGCCTGTGATTGTTGCCACACAGATGATGGAAAGTATGATCGACAGGGTAAAACCCAACAGAAGTGAAATCACAGACGTAGCCAATGCAGTTCTGGAAGGTGCCGACGCTGTAATGCTTAGTGGAGAAACAGCTACAGGACAACACCCTACGCTGGTAGTAGAAACAATGCGTAAAATCATCTCTGAAGTAGAAAAGAAAGAGTTCAGATACAATAGAGAAGAAGACCTGAATCCACTTTCACATTCTCCTTCTTTTTTAAGTGATGCTATTTGTTATAA
>CALRUV010000295.1:0-4109 GCA_943371455.1 Chitinophaga pinensis
GCATTCTGGGATGGTATCAAAAATTTCTACCAAAAAAATGAACCCTATTTACAAGGTCAGTTAGGCAATCCGGAAGGTGCTGACAAACCCAATAAAAAACATTACGATCCACGTGTATGGTTACGTAAAGCTGAGGAAAGTTTCAGCAAACGTTTAGAAGTGGCATTTGAAGATCTAAATTGTATCAATAGAAATGCATAATAAAAAACCCGGTTTAAAAGCCGGGTTTTTTGTTGGTCCACATTTACTTTGTATTTTCTGAATTTTAAGCAGTTTTATGCCAGATCTTGCCAAAAATCACTGAAAATATTGTATTTTAAACATTCAGTTTGTTTAACATTTGTGTGCAGAAAAAAGTCAAAACACAGCTGTTTTTACAAATAATGTTATCTTCGACCCCCCAATGTAAGAACCGTTATGAAAAAAGAACGTGAAGAAGATTTTGAAGCCAACCTGACCGGTGATGAAAGTCAGGGAGGTGAACATGCAAAACCAAGATGGTTCAAAAGAATCCGTAAAGGAATACTTACCTCTACTGCAGATAAAAAAGAAACACCTGAAGGACTTTGGAATAAATGTCCTGAGTGCAATTATATCTGTACCACCACTGAATTAAGAGAAAATCTTTTTGTTTGTTTAAAATGCAATTACCACCACCGTATTGGTAGTGAAGAATATTTTGAATTTCTTTTCGATAATAAAGAATATACAGAATTATTCGACAATATCCGGAGTAAGGATGTGCTGGGTTTTACTGATTTGAAGTCTTACCAAAAAAGATTGGATGATATTCATGCAAAAACAGATCTGAAAGATTCCATGCGCGTAGCTACCGGAAAAATTAATGGTGAAGGCATTCTGATAGCCTGTATGGATTTTGAATTTATAGGTGGTTCACTGGGTAGCGTGATGGGCGAAAAGTTCAGTCGTGCTGTTGATTATTGTATTGAACACAAACTGGCTTATCTGGTGATCAGTAAAAGTGGTGGTGCAAGGATGATGGAGAGTGCTTTCAGTTTGATGCAATTGGCAAAAACAAGCGGAAAACTATCCCAACTTAGCGATCATAAATTACCTTATATCTCCTTATTAACAGATCCAACATTTGGTGGCATTTCTGCCAGTTTTGGTATGCTGGGTGATTTGAATATCGCAGAACCCGGTGCCCTCATTGGTTTTGCAGGCCCTAGAGTGATCAAAGAAACCATCAAAAAAGATTTACCAGAAGGATTCCAGCGCAGTGAATTTTTACTCGATCATGGTTTTCTGGATTTTATCATCGACAGAAAAAATCTGAAAGATAAACTGGCACAATTGGTTTTACTATTTAGAAGTTGACCCCCCAGCCCCCTGAAGGGGGAGTATTTATATGTATTAAAGGGGGGATTTCTCTTTAAATAGAAATACAATCATTTTTTCAATAATTTTTCAATTCCCCCTTCAGGGGGCTAGGGGGTCTGGTATGGCAGAAATGAATAACAGGCAGGCATATTTTCATTATTTCATAGAAGATAAATATGATGCAGGTATTGTTTTGCTTGGAACGGAAGTAAAATCTATCCGCGAAGGAAAGCTAAGTTTCAATGATGCATTCTGCCTTTTTGATAATGGTGAATTATGGGTACGTGGTTTATACATCGCTTCCTACACGCATGGCACAGCCAATAACCATATTGAAGTTCACGATAGAAAACTACTCTTGAACAAACGTGAACTGAATAAAATTCAAACAAAAATGAAGGAGAAGGGATATACGATCGTTCCTTTAAAAGTTTTTTTTAATGAGAAGAATATGGTGAAATTAGCCATCGGACTAGGCAAGGGTAAGAAATTATACGACAAAAGAGAAACGATTAAAAATCGGGATGTGGAGAAAGATATTAAGCGGCACCTTGGCTAAGGAATGTTGAATATTGAGCAAGGAATTTTGAATGTAGATCTGAATATTGAATAATAAAAGTATAAGTCCTATTCTTTGTAACGTTTTTTCTTTTCAGTATTTACGTGTAATTGTTCTGCAAGTGCTTCCGGGGTTGGGTTTTGGGTGATGGAGATGGCAATTTGAAATAATGCGAAATACATGAGAAATGTTGCCAGAAGCTCGCCCCAACTTAACCAGTAACCAAAAAAAGTATAAACCTGTCCCTTTTCAGGATGTTCTGTTTCAAAAATAACTTCTGCTTTATCCCCTTCTTCCCAATTTCTTAAAAAATACCTTGCATCAATAGCAAAGGTTTTACCGCTTTCCCTAAATACAGCTTTGGGTATGCTTTTACCTTTAAGGGTATCAGGCATCATTTGAATGATGGCAGGCGATTTTTCACCATCAAAATAATCTGGCTGGCGTGTGAAAAGGATATAACATCCAAAACAGATCAAATAGAGTATGGTGATTGATTTGTACAAATTGTATAAATACTTGAATAAAAATTAAGCCATAGATGCGCAGATTGTTCAATTAGAACTGCGAACCTATGGCTCAGGAAAAAATATGTTAATTAGCCAAACTTCTAAAATCCACCGGTACCAATTTACTTACACCGGGCTCCTGCATGGTTACGCCATAAATCACATCCACAGCACTCATGGTTTGCTTATTGTGCGTTACAATGATGAATTGAGAGTTATCACTAAACTTCTTGATCATCTGTGTAAACTTGCCTACGTTGGCATCATCTAATGGGGCATCCACCTCATCCAAAATACAGAATGGTGCGGGCTTGATCAGGTAGATGGCAAATAACAAAGCTGTTGCGGTTAGTGTTTTTTCTCCTCCACTCAACTGTGTAATAGAAGATGGTCGCTTACCTTTGGGCTTGGCAATGATTTCAATACCGGTTTCGGCCAGGTTTTCCGGATTTACCAGTATCATATCTGCCGTATCTTCTTCTGTAAACAAAGCCTTGAATACTTTCTGGAAGTTTTCTCTAACAGCATTAAAGGTATCCAGGAACTGCTGGTTGGCAGTGGCTTCCACTTCCTGAATCGTTTTCATCAAACTTTCTTTGGCAGTTACCAGGTCGTTCTTTTGTTCCAGAATAAACTCATAACGCTTCTTCATTTCTGTATAAGCTTCAATGGCCGTAGGGTTTACTTCGCCCATATTTTCCAGTCGCTTGCGCATACGGTCTGATGTTGCTTGCAATTCTTCCAGGCTGGTATCGGTGGTTCTTTCCTGGTCTAAAATATCATCCAGTTGTACTTTAAATTCTACGATCAGTCTTTCCTTCATACCGGCTAACTGCAGTTTCAATTCATTGAGCCTGTCTTTGATACCGGTAACCAACTGGTCAATCATTTCCTTACTCTTCACTTTCATACGCAACTCACTTTCCTTTTCCTGCAATGCATTACGAAGGTTATAATAAGCCTGGTCTGCCTCATTCAATTTCTTCTCTTCTTCCTCTTTTCTGCGCAACATTTCCAGCAACAATTCTTCCGATCCAACCAATGCCTTCTCACCTTCTGTTATATCAGAAGACGCTTCAGATAATTGGGTTGTATTATTGGTGATCTGAATATGCAGGTCGTTCAATTGGTTTTCCTTAAATACCAATTCCTGCTTTAAGGATGTGATCTTGCTCTGCTGACGAGTTAATTGAAGATTGCTTTCATTGTACTGAACCGTAGCCAGATTATACAATTGTTCGGAGGTCTGGTAATCCTGTTCCACCAATTTCAATTCTTCCGAAGTTGCCTGCAGTTGTTCGTTTAAGGTATGAAAATCTTCACGGGTAGCTGCAATGGCATCATGCTCAGCCTGCAAACGTTGCTGGATATCTTCGAGCCTTTGTAAACCATTTTGCTGAGCGGCCTGCAAATTCTCGATCCTGTTTTTGGCTGCAAAAACCTGGTTGGTTAATTGGTTTATTTCATTCTCAGTTTGACGAATGATATTCTCTTTCAACTGATCGTTAAAAGCAATCACTTCATTATGCTTTGCCTGAATATCTGCTTTTAACAAGTTAACCACTGATTCCTGGTCTGCAATTTCTTCTGAAAGTTTTTCCAGATTTTTAGCACGACCAATTTTCTTTCCTTCAAAAAGTCCAATACTTCCACCGGTTAAAGTGTATTTGCCTTTTACATATTTACCATGTTTTTCTAAA
>CALRUV010000296.1:0-4076 GCA_943371455.1 Chitinophaga pinensis
CATCCCAGCCCTGCTTCCAGTGGAGAAGTGGTATCATCAATATCGTTTCCATACAAACAATAGCCCATTTCCAAACGCAAAGTATCTCTGGCACCCAGGCCGATAGGTTGTAATCCCTGTGGTTTTCCTATTTCAAAAATGGCATCCCAGATTTTATCAGCCGCGCCATCCATGTCTTCAAAATAAATCTCAACACCACCCGATCCTGTGTAGCCTGTTGCGCTAATTAAAACATTTGGTACACCAGCAAAAATTCCTCTGGTGAAAGTATAGTATTTAAGGTTCATGATATCCTTATCCACCAAACCTTGCAGGATTTTACTGGCATTAGGGCCCTGAATAGCTAAGAGGCAGGTTTTCTCACTGATATTGTGCATCTCTACGCCTTTATCATTAAAACTACTGATCCAGTTCCAGTCTTTGTCGATATTGGAAGCATTCACCACCAACATATAAACCTTATTGAATTCAATACAGTAAACAATCAGGTCATCTACAATACCACCTTCCTTATTTGGCAGACAACTGTATTGGGCCTGACCATCCTTAATCTTTGCAGCATCATTGGTTGTAACACGTTGAATAAGGTCTAAAGCATTTTCTCCTTTCAGGATGAATTCACCCATATGACTCACATCAAATATGCCTGCATTGTTTCTCACTGCTGCGTGTTCATCATTGATACCTGTGTAACTGATGGGCATATTGTAACCAGCAAACTCGGCCATCTTGGCTCCTAAGGCAATATGTTTCTGGGTGAAGGGTGTATTTTTCATGCGTTTTTTTTACCAGTGATGATGGGGTTACAAAAATAGGTGAAGCAGGGGTGCGGAAAAAATAAAAAGCCTCAGCAAAAGTCTGAGGCCTTATAAAAGTCTGTGTTATTATATTTACATTAATGATCGTAAGTGATTAAGCGTTTGATCTTCCACCCCTCACCTGTTTTTTCCCAAATATGCAAAAACTTAAAAATGGCACATTCCATTTTCCCATTTTCAACATGACAAAACTGATGCTTTCCGGTTTGTATGGCGCCAAAATCTTTGATAGGAAAAACTTCTAAACTTCCTTTTATAAATTCTCTGCGAAGAATATAATCTCTGCTAAACAAAGATTTAAAACCTTCTATCGTTTGCACATAATTTTTAACCCCGTCATTGTCCTGGTATAATTCCAGTTCGGTTGAAAAAAATGTTTTCATTTTATCCAGATCCCTGTTATTGAAAGCAACAAATAAAAGGCTATCCATCCCGGCGATCTCAAATTGCAATGTATTGCTTGTATTGCTTTTTTTTATAGCCTGCGCTTGCAGTTGGTTGGAATAGATCAGCGAAAATATTAGTGCCAAAAAAATAGAAAGCTTTCTGCAATTGCTCATCATGAAGTTTTTCGGATCTAAGTTTGTTAATTTGTATAGTTGCGTTTGTATATAGGATTAAAGTATGGAGTAACTTGTTCTGAATACCATTTGCTGAAATTAAAGGGAAGAACCCCATCCTGTGAGCAAGACAGGGTTCTTAAATTCCCAACTTCAACCGAGTTTACATCACCATTTGCATAAATAAAATCCGGGTGCTTTCTGTAGCAATAGTTGCCTCTTCTGCAGTAATACTATGAAAGGTGTTCTTAGAATTGGTTTCTTTTAAAGCGGGTGTTACCACTGTAGCTTTTTTGTATTGATATCGGGTACTATCAATGGGTTTGTCGAGTTCTTTCTTTAATTCTTCTGCTTCTTTCTGCTTTTTATCGTATTCTCTTTGCAGCTCTTCTTTACTTTTTTTGTATTTCTCTACTGCTTCGCTATCATCATTATTCTCATCTTCATCCTTATCAACCCTTTCCAGGCCTCCTGGTGTCATAATATATTCAACATCAGTGCTCCAGCTATAATCATTATTCCAGTCATCTTCAAATTCCCAATCGTTTCTGTCTGTATGTATGTTGAAAGAGTTTAACCTGCGGGAAACATTTCCTTTGATCACAATCTTTTTGCCTACAGGAACCTGTAGGTTCACTGTTACACTTTGGTTACGGAACTTGGTGCCCTTTTGCAGAGAGAATCCCCTGTCAAGGTGTATCAGGCTATCCTGCTGATTGATGCCGTAGCTGATATCATTCACACTTTTCAAAGCAGCTCTTTCATCGATACCGTTACTATATTTAAATGAACTGATATGGTAAAGTGAATCATTACTTTTTACAATTCTTAACTTCACATTATTCAGGAAAAGACTATCATCACTCATACTCATGATTCCTTCCATTTTATACCAGCGTCCATACACTTTTACTTTAGATTCGGGAACGTTTACAATCAATTTACCATTGACAGGTTGTGAGATGGTATATTCCTGTTTGTCTCTTGCCCTTGCATCGAAGTTTCTGGCTATGGATGCTGCAAGAATACCTGCGCAAACCAGTCCCATGAACCAAAGACCACCGAATGTGAAACCTAAATAACGGTTATTAGATTTTACGCCCATGATTTTACGGATAACCCAGGTTACAAAAGCTATAACTGGTATTCCGAGGAAAAGCGCCAGTGTGGCCCATGCCAGAAAGTTTTGCCAAAAACCTTCCAGGAAAAAATTCTTCAATGGGAATACACCTACACCTGCTACCAGAAAAGCCAGTAAGGCTATTAACAAAGCGAAAGCAATGATACCGGCTATGAAAAGGAAGAATGCTTTGAACATGATACCGATAGCCCTGCCAATTCTGCTACCGCCTCTTTTAAATGCGCCCCCTGCTTCTGTGCCAAATTGTTGTGATTTTTGCCCAACGGTTTCACTGAATTCCTGACCAAACTGTTGTGCTTTATTAGAAAACTCACCACCCCATTTTTCTGCACGTGTTTTAAACCCTTCGAGGTCTTCCTGGATAGTGTTTTTAATGGTATTCAAGTCAACTTTTTCACCGCGCATTTCTAATTTTTCAGAAGCGCTTTTTGCTTCCGGAATTACCGCCCACAATACAGCATACACTACAAACAAGGTTCCGCCAAATGATCCGAATACGATTCCGGGAAAAGGATCCACATCAAACCAAAAAGCTGATTTGAAAATTGAGCTGATGATACCAATTACCAGTGGTAAAGCAAATATCAAACGGGGTATCCATATAGCGATGTCGAAATAAGAGGAAATACCGCTAGCCACACCTGCTATTACCTTTTCATCCGGATTACGGTAAAGGCGTTTGGTAGAATAAGTTTGTAATAATGATTTGGAAGGAAGTATGATCCATAAAAGGATATACAGTAAGATACCAGTACCAGCTCCAAAGCTGATTAATGCAAACACCAATCTTACGATAGTTGGATCTACACGCAGATAATTGGCCAATCCACCGCAAACACCACCCAGAATCTTGTCTGATTCATCACGGTATAAACGACCTCTTGGTATAGAACCTGCAGGTTCATAGGTATAAGCGCTCTGTTGTTGACCTTCCCCACCTAATTGAGAGTGCACCTTGCCTTCTTCGCCTTCAAAATCTTCGGGACGGCCCATACTGGCGATGATCTTATTCACATCATCTTCTGTAATACAGGTGCTGCCTTTTTTAAGGCTCTCACCAAATAGTTCCGCAATCCTGCCTTCAATATCATTGATGATTTCATCACGTCCTTCTTCGTTGGCAAAGAACCTGCGCAAACTTTCAACATACTGTTTCAGCATGTCATAAGCAGATTCCTCGATGGGAATTACCCTGCCCTGGAAGTTTATATTAATTACCTTTTTCATTGTCAGTTCAGTTTAGTGTTTGGTTAAGGTTGGGTTTGGATTTCTTCGGATGATGAATAGGGAAAAGGTTGTGTTAGTGCGTGTACTGCATCGGCCAATTCCTGCCAGGTGCGTTCCAGTTCACCATAAAACTCAAGCCCCTTATCTGTCATCACGAAATATTTTCGTGGTGGTCCGCTATTGCTTTCTACCCAACGGTAGGTTAATAATCCTGCGTTCTTTAACCTTGTGAGTAAGGGATAAAGCGTTCCCTCCAGAATATGGAGGTTGGCAGACTTCATCCTTTCCACCAGGTCACTTGGGTACACTTCACCCTGACGTATGATGGAT
>CALRUV010000297.1:0-4046 GCA_943371455.1 Chitinophaga pinensis
ATCCCTATTGCCGGTTTCAGAAAACAGGACGCCGATACCAAGGCACTCTATGGTATTCAGTTTCACCCGGAAGTGTACCATTCTGTTGAAGGGAAAAAAATCATTCAAAATTTTCTGATCAAAGTCTGCGGTTGCCAGCAGGATTGGACACCCGCTTCATTTGTAAATGAAAAGGTTGCCAAACTAAAAGAACAAATTGGCGATAGTCAGGTGATCATGGCATTGAGTGGTGGGGTAGACAGTACAGTGGCAGCCACATTGATCAGCAGGGCCATTGGCGAAAGACTACACGGAATTTTTGTTGATAATGGCGTTTTGCGTAAAGATGAATTTGAGCAGGTATTGGACACATACAAAACCATTGGTTTGAATGTGAAAGGAATAGATGCCAAACAAATGTTCTATGATGGTTTCAAAGGCAAATCAGATCCGGAAGAAAAAAGAAAAGTGATAGGTAAATTATTCATCGATGTTTTCCATGAGGAATCAAAAAAAATAGACGGTGTTAAATTTCTAGGGCAGGGCACCATCTACCCAGATGTGATCGAAAGTGTAAGTGTACACGGCCCATCGCAAACGATCAAATCGCACCACAATGTGGGTGGACTACCTGATATCATGCACCTTGATCTGGTAGAACCTCTGCGATTTCTTTTTAAGGATGAAGTAAGGCGCGTTGGTTTAGAATTAGGCATACCGGCTGATATGATCAACAGACATCCTTTTCCCGGTCCTGGTTTAGCGATCCGTATTTTGGGAGAAGTAACGGAAGAAAAAGTGAAAATGTTGCAAGCCGCAGATGATATCTACATGAAAGGATTGAAAAACGCCAACCTGTATAATGAAGTATGGCAGGCAGGAACTATTTTATTACCTGTTAAAAGTGTGGGTGTAATGGGTGATGAAAGAACCTATGAATTTACAGTAGCATTAAGAGCAGTAACATCCGTTGATGGAATGACGGCCGACTGGGCACATTTACCTTATACTTTTTTAGCAGATATTTCTAATGAGATCATTAACCAGGTGAAGGGAATAAACAGGGTAGTGTATGATATCAGTAGTAAGCCGCCTGCAACTATTGAGTGGGAATAATCAAATTAAGAAAACAATGCACATAGCTAAAAATATCCTGTTAGTTTTTCTGGTTTCCTTTTTGGTGCAGGAAGGAAACTCGCAAATACAGACACCTGTTAAGATTGCTGTATTTGCTCCCTTATACATTGATTCTGCATTCAAAGAGCAAGAATATAAGCTTGGGAAAAATAACCTGCCTAAATATATGCTTGCAGGTCTCGACTTTTACAATGGTGTGCAATTAGCAATAGACTCCTTACAAGCAGAAAAGCAGGATTTGGAAGTAATGATCTTTGATTCTAAAATGCCAGATGATTCATTGGAAGCATTATTGTCATCCAACCAAATGCAGGATGTAGGAATGATGATCGCTTCATTTAATAACAGAAATGAGATCGGAAGCTTATCAGATTTTGCGCTTGAAAAAAACATTCCACTACTTTCAGCAACCTTCCCCAATGATGGCGGCATAACGGAGAATCCATTTTTTGTAATGCTCAATCCTAGCCTGCATACGCATTTGGAAGCATTACATAAATTTCTACGCAGGACTTACCCAACCAATAATATTCAATTTTTCAGAAGGAAGGGCAATGCTGAAGATATGATCCAGCAAATTTTTATGGATCTGAATGCTAAAGCAACCGCTAGCCCTTTAAAAATAAAAGTAATTGAATTACCTGATAGTATTATTGCAACGCAGGTTACGGATTACCTGGATACTAACAGATTAAATGTTGTTGTTTGCGGTTCACTAAATGAAACATTTGGGAGTAACTTATCTAAAGCATTAAGTAGTTCAAAAAAATATAAAAACATTGCCATCGGAATGCCCACCTGGGATGCCATTAGAGACATTAGCAATAACCTGGATATTGTATATACTACTCCGTATAATTTTAACCGCGCAGAAGATAAAGGCATCCGTTTTACAGAAAAATACAATGACAGGTTTGCCACAAGGCCCAGTGACATGTCATTAAAGGGCTTTGAAACCATGTATCATTTTGCACGTTTACTCATAAAATACCAGCAAGAAACTATTAACCACCTTTCTGATAAAGAATTCAAAGTTTTTCATGATTTTGACATTCAACTGGTAAAACGAAATGTAGCATCATCGGGTGCAGATTATCGGGAGAATAAAAAATTATTACTCATCAGAAAAGTTAATGGCAAGATCAAATCTTCTTATTAACGGAAGGTTTTCTTGTTTAACTTGTATTGCAAATATTCCATCACATAACAGGGCATCAATTTCATGAAGCTTTACCCATCAAAAGGATATGAAATTGTATCACAATGGCTTACTGATAAAGGATTTCAGCCATTTGCTTTTCAGGAAGAAAGCTGGCAAAAAATATTGAACCATGAAAGCGGACTGGTAAATGCCCCAACTGGTTGCGGGAAAACATTCTCTGTTTTTCTGGGCGCCGTGATAGCTTATATCAATGAATACCCAGATAGTTATAAGCTTAAAAAAAAGAATACTCTGAGGCTTTTATGGATCACACCACTAAGGGCATTGGCAAAAGACATAGCAAGGGCCATGGAAGAAGTGATTGAAGAACTTAGCTTACCCTGGAAAGTAGGTATCCGCAATGGCGATACCAATACTGCGGAAAGACAAAAACAAAAACTGCAGATACCGGATGTACTATTGATCACACCCGAAAGTCTTCACTTATTATTGGCACAAAAAAACAATTCCCTTTTTTTTTCAGAACTGGGCATTATCGCAGTGGATGAATGGCATGAATTATTAGGGAGTAAAAGAGGTGTGCAGGTAGAACTTGCTATCAGCAGATTGGTTCACATGCAAGTGCCAACAACTTCCTCAAAGCATACCAAAAAAAAGCATCCCAGTATCTGGGGAATTAGCGCCACCATTGGTAACCTGGAAGAAGCAAAAGATGTCCTACTGGCATCCCTTCAACAAAAAGGAAGCATTGTAAAAGCAAAGATCGATAAAAAGATAGAAGTCATCTCCATCCTTCCTGATACCATTGAAAACTATCCATGGGCAGGTCATTTGGGTATAAAGTTGGCACACAAACTCATCCCCATCATTGAAGAAAGTAAAACAACTTTAATTTTTATCAATACCAGGGGCATGAGTGAAACATGGTATCAAACCCTGCTAACCGTAGCGCCGCAATTATCCGGTGTAATGGCCTTACACCATGGAAGTATTGAACAGGTTTTAAGATTATGGGTGGAAGAAGCCCTGCACACCGAAAAATTAAAAGCGGTGGTTTGTACGTCCAGTCTTGATTTGGGCGTAGATTTTCGTCCGGTTGATACTGTGATCCAGGTAGGGTCTCCCAAAGGTATTGCCCGGTTTTTACAACGTGCAGGCAGAAGTGGACACAGGCCAGGCGAAACCAGTAAAATTTATTTTTTACCCACGCATTCTTTAGAGTTGTTAGAAGTTGCGGCTCTCAAACAAGGCATAATAGCAGAAGCCATAGAGAGCAAAGAGCCCATGCTGCTTTGTTTTGATGTACTCTTACAATACCTCTGCACATTAGCCATTGGCGAGGGGTTTCAGCAGGATACTTTATTTGATGAGATCAAAAAAACACATTGTTTTGCAGATCTCACCAAACAGGAATGGGAAGAATTATTACAACATATCACAACAGGCGGCAAAGCACTGCACCAATACGATGAATATAAAAAAGTAGAAATCACGGATGGCCTCTACCAGATCAAGAATCGTAGAATTGCCATGCGACATAGAATGCATATTGGCACCATCGTTAGTGATGCCATGTTAAAAGTAAAATTATTGAGTGGCGGTTATATAGGTGTAATAGAAGAATGGTTTATCAGCAGGTTGTCTCCGGGAGATGTATTTACACTGGCAGGTAGAAACTTAGAACTGGTATCCATTAAAGAGATGAGTGTAATGGTGCGTAAATCCAACTCCAAAAAATCTATCGTTCCCTCCTGGATGGGCGGCAGGA
>CALRUV010000298.1:0-4027 GCA_943371455.1 Chitinophaga pinensis
TGTTTTGAATCAGGCTAAGTTCAGTGGAGAGGTATTGGTAGCCGGAAAAAATTTCGGGTGTGGTTCTTCCAGAGAGCACGCTGCATGGGCATTACAGGATTATGGATTCAAGGCTGTTGTTTCCAGTTTTTTTGCAGATATATTTAAAAACAATGCCTTGAATAACGGGGTTCTGCCGGTTAAAGTAAGCGATGATTTTCTTACACAACTATTTGCATTAGGCGCAGAAGACACCATCAGTATTGATGTGGAGCGCCAGTCCATAATTATAGATTCTACGGGAGAAGAGGAAAAATTTGAAATAAACCTTTATAAGAAAACTTGTTTACTTAATGGTTATGATGATATTGATTACCTCATCAGTAACAGAGAAGCCATTGAGGCATTTGAAAATAAATTATAAGCAATAAAGGTTGTACGAAAATATATATGGAAAAGAAGATAGCAGTCATATTAGGAGATGGTATTGGACCGGAAGTAACCAGACAATCAATAAAGGTACTGGATGCCATCGGGAAGCGTTTCGGGCATCATTTTTATTACCGCGAAGCCATCATGGGTGCTGATGCCATTGATAAAACAGGGAATCCTTTACCAGATGAAACGATCCGTATTTGTTTGGATAGTGATGCTATTTTATTTGGTGCTATCGGTCATCCTAAATATGATAACGACCCTACCGCCAAAGTAAGACCAGAACAGGGTTTACTGAAATTGCGTAAGGAACTACAATTATTTGCCAATATCAGGCCAATAAGTACTTATCAGTCCCTGCATCATTTATCGCCTTTAAAAAGCAAACAATTAAAAGGGGTTGATTTTGTTATTTTTCGTGAGCTAACAGGTGGGATCTATTTTGGAAAAAAAGAATTAAGTGCTGATCAGCAGTCGGCTATTGATGAATGTTCTTACAGCAGAAGTGAAATAGAAAGGGTGTCACATCTGGCATTTCAATATGCACAAAAAAGAAAACGCAAGCTTACATTGGTTGATAAGGCTAATGTGCTGGAAACATCCCGTTTATGGCGTAAAGTAGTGCAGGAAATAGCAACAGACTATAGTGATGTAACTGTTGATTATATGTTTGTAGACAATGCAGCCATGCAGATTATCATTAATCCAGCACAATTTGATGTTGTCCTTACCGAAAATATGTTTGGCGATATCATTAGTGATGAAGCCAGTGTTTTAAGTGGTTCATTGGGTTTGCTACCTTCAGCATCTGTAGGCAATACAACAGCTTTGTTTGAACCTATTCATGGATCTTATCCGCAGGCAGCAGGAAAGGATATTGCCAATCCGCTTGGCTCCATTCTGTCTGCAGCAATGATGCTTGACCATTTTCAGATGCAGAAAGAAGCTACCGCAGTTAGGGAAGCGGTTGCCTGGACATTATCTCATGGATTTGTTACAAAAGATATTGATGCTATCAACAATTATGCAACAACGGCTATAGGGGATCTGATCAGAGACCATATAGAAAAACATACAGGAGAAGATCAGCATACAAGCAATGTTGAATTGAATAAGTCTACTATTATCTGATAGCTATCAGTAAATGTTGGTGAATAGTACTTTTTAATAAAATAGTTAAAGTAGTTCTTTGTTTTTTATTTCCCTAACAAAGAATAAAAAATATTATGGCAAATTATTACAACGAAAACACTGTACTCTACCTAAACGGTTCATTTGTAAAAGCATCTGAGGCGAAAATGGATTTTTATAGCCAGTCATTCCACTATGGCTATTCAGTTTTTGAGGGAATACGTTCTTATAAAACCGCAACTGGTACAACAAAGATTTTTAAAGCAGTGGATCATTTTGAAAGACTGAAGCGTTCAGCCATTTCCATCAATTTACCCTATACCTATGATACTAACGAACTTATAGAAGTTACTTATTCCTTACTGGCAAAGAACGGCATTCAGGATGCTTATATCAGACCGGTTATTTATGCACCTGCCAATATGAGTTTTCAGGTGAATGCCGAGTCATTCATTGTAATTGAGGTTTGGGAAATGGGGCCTTTTTTGGGCGATATGCTTTTGCGTATTATGACGTCTTCCTTTGAAAGGCCCAATCCTAAAGGCTTTAAGATACATGCTAAAGCCGCAGGACATTATGTAAACTCCATTATGGCCAGTCAGGAAGCCAAAGCCCAGGGGTTTGATGAAGCCTTATTAACAGACATGAACGGAAATATAGCAGAGGGCCCGGGAGCAAATATTTTTTATGAAAAAGAGGGAAGGCTATTTACACCATCACTGGGAAATATTTTACCCGGCATTACCAGGGCTACCGTAATTGAATTATGCGGGGAACTGCATATTCCGGTGGAAGAGAAATTATTCACCAAAGAAGACCTCTATGGTGCTGATGCTGCTTTTTTCTGTGGTACAGCTGCTGAAGTAATAGGCTTAGCATCATTAGATGATAAGCCCTTTACGATGCCCTGGGCTAATACACAAAGCAAATTGATACAGGATGCTTATCAAAATTTGATCAGGGAAAACAGACAGGAAACCTTGAATGAAATATCAGGTGTAGAATAGTGAATTGCATAAAAAAACAGGAATGGGAAACGAAATTAATAAATACAGTAAAACACTCACACAAGACATAACACAACCTGCTGCTCAGGCCATGTTATACGGTATTGGCCTAACAGACGATGACCTGAAAAAAGCACAGGTTGGTGTGGTGAGTATGGGCTATGATGGCAATACCTGTAATATGCACCTGAACGATCTTGCGCAACTGGTAAAAAAAGGTATTTGGGAAAATGATTTGGTGGGATTGATCTTTCATACCATTGGTGTAAGTGATGGCATGAGTAATGGAACAGACGGGATGCGTTATTCATTGGTAAGCAGGGATATCATTGCTGATTCCATTGAAGCGGTATGTGGTGCGCAATATTATGATGGTTTGATCGCATTGCCGGGTTGTGATAAAAATATGCCTGGTTCCATCATGGCAATGGGTAGGTTAAACAGGCCGTCTATAATGGTGTATGGAGGAACTATTGCGCCTGGTCATTATAAAGGCCAGGACTTAAATATTGTTTCGGCATTTGAAGCGTTGGGACAAAAACTGGCTGGTCAGCTTGATGAGGCTGATTTTATCGGTATTATTAAGAATGCCTGCCCGGGTGCAGGCGCCTGTGGTGGTATGTATACGGCTAATACCATGGCTTCTGCTATAGAAACATTAGGGATGAGTTTGCCTTATTCATCTTCAAACCCGGCATTGAGTGATGAAAAAAAGCAGGAATGTTTGGATGCCGGCAAAGCGATCAGAAATTTATTAGAAAAAGATATCAAGCCAAAAGATATCATGACGCGCAAGGCATTTGAAAATGCCATCACTATGGTAATGGTCATGGGTGGCAGTACCAATGCTGTATTGCATTTGATTGCCATGGCAAAGAGTGTGGATGTTAATTTAACACAGGATGATTTTCAGGTGATCAGTGATAAAGTGCCGGTACTGGCAGATTTCAAGCCAAGTGGTAAATACCTGATGCAGGACCTGCACCAATATGGAGGTGTCCCGGCTGTAACCAAATACCTTTTGCAAAAAGGTTTATTGCATGGTGATTGTTTAACAGTGACCGGTAAAACACTGGCCGAAAATGTTGCTAATATTCCAGACCTGGATTTTGATCAGCAAAAAATAATTCTTCCTATTGAAACGCCGATAAAAGCAACTGGGCATTTACAAATTTTATATGGTAACCTGGCAGAAGGTGGTAGCGTTGCTAAAATCAGTGGAAAAGAAGGGGAGTGTTTTGAAGGCCCGGCCAGGGTATTTGATGGAGAGCAACAATTAATTGCGGGTATTAATTCTGGAAAAATAAAGCAGGGAGATGTGGTTGTGATCAGGAATGTAGGTCCCAAAGGTGCACCGGGTATGCCAGAGATGCTGAAACCAACTTCGGCCATTATTGGTGCGGGATTGGGTAAATCTGTGGCTTTGATAACAGATGGCAGATTTAGTGGTGGTACACATGGTTTTGTAGTAGGCC
>CALRUV010000299.1:0-4019 GCA_943371455.1 Chitinophaga pinensis
TGATTCGAGGTAAACAGCTTTAAACCCTTTGTCAGTTGCGATTTTGAGGCAATGTGCGATCATTTTTCTTCCCAATCCTTGTCCTCTGGCATTTTTAGTAAGGTACATTTTCACCAGCTCGCAAGTGTCTTCGGGCAAACCCTCAGTGGGAAAAATACCTGCCCCGCCTAGTATTTGTCCTTCCTTTTCCGCAATGAAATAGGCACTTTTTTCTGATCCCAGGAATAATTCAAAGAGGTGATCCGTAGAATCATCAAAATAAACAGTTCCGGGATGGTTGGCGCCAAATTCTTCCAATGCTTTGCGTATGATAGTGGCAATGAATGGATTATCCCTTGCCTCAATTGGCCTGATATTTATTGCTTCCATCAATTCAAGCCTGTTTTCTGAATGATTTGAATGCATTGATCAATCCGTTGGTTGAAGGGTCGTGGCTGGAGACAGCTAAATCATCAGTTAGTTCCGGCAGTATCTGGTTGGCCAATTGTTTGCCCAACTCAACTCCCCATTGATCAAAGCTGAAAATATTCCAGATAACTCCCTGTATAAAAATCTTATGTTCATACATGGCGATCAAACTTCCCAATGAAAAAGGCGTAACCTTTTTAATGATAAAGGAATTAGAAGGTTTATTGCCTTCAAATATTTTAAATGGTGCCAGTTTCTTGATCTCTTCTTCGGTTTTATTTGCCTTCATCAATTCTACTTTCACACCGTTTTCAGATTTGCCATTCATTAGGGCTTCTGTTTGCGCAAAGAAATTGGATAAGAGTTTCACATGGTGATCTCCAAGGGGATTATGGCTGATGGCCGGAGCGATAAAATCACAGGGGATCATAAGAGTGCCCTGGTGTATCAATTGGTAAAAAGCATGTTGTCCATTGGTGCCGGGTTCTCCCCATATTACAGGCCCAGTGGCATAGTTCATGGGATTACCACTTCTATCTATTGATTTGCCATTACTTTCCATATTCCCCTGCTGCAAATAAGCCGCAAAACGATGCAGGTATTGGTCGTAAGGCAAAATGGCTTCACTTTGGGCACCAAAAAAATTGGTATACCAAATGCCAATCAGCGCCATTAAAACAGGTATGTTTTTTTCGAATTTTTCTTTTCTAAAATGTTCATCAATGGCATAAGCACCTTTTAGCAACTGTTCAAAATTTTCGTAACCAACAGTAAGTGCAATGGATAAACCAATAGCACTCCACAAAGAATACCTGCCACCAACCCAATCCCAGAAAACAAACATATTGGCCTTGTCAATGCCAAAAGCAGTTACTTCTTTTTCATTGGTACTGATTGCTACAAAATGTTTGGCAACTTGTTTGGCATCACCTGCGCTGGCTAAAAACCAATCCCTCGCACTAAGTGCATTGGTCATGGTTTCCTGTGTGGTAAAGGTTTTGGATGCTACTAAGAATAAGGTTGTTTCAGGATCCAGTTTCTTGAGTGTTTCAGCAATATGTGTTCCGTCTACATTGCTTACAAAATAGGTTTGAATACCTTCAATCCAATAAGGCTTTAGTGCTTCCGTAACCATATATGGCCCCAGATCACTGCCACCAATACCGATATTTACAAAAGTGGTGATATTCTTTCCTGTATAACCCTTCCATTTACCACTATGCACTTTCTCACAAAAATCCTTCATCTGTTGCTGCACTTTTTTAATACGGGGCATAATGTCTTTGCCCTCTACTAAAATGGCAGAATCTGAAAAATTTCGAAGTGCTGTATGCAAAACGGCTCGATGCTCTGTTTCATTGATACGGATGCCTGCAAACATATCATGCATGGCATCTTTTATTTTACAATCTTCTGCCAGTTGGAGCAATAATTGCAGGGTTTTCTGGCTGATGATATTTTTGGAATAGTCAAAAAGGATATCACCACTAACCAATGAAAACTTTTTGAATCTTTCGGGGTCAGCGGCAAACAAGTCGCGCATGTGGCGCCTGCTCATTTCTTCTTCGTGGTGTTTCTTCAATAAAAACCATGCCTGTGTATTCGTTGGGTTAATTCTAGGTAACATATCTGTGCTAATTATAAATACTAATTCTATTGTCGTTTTAAAATGCTTTGATCACTTCTAATGTGCGGTCAATATCATTTTTACTGATATCCAGGTGTACAACCATCCTTATCTGCGTGGGGGAGATAGCGATAACGGAAATACCCTGCGTTTTAAATGCAGCAGCCAAATCGTTAGCGGAAAAACGTCCTTTCACTTCAAAAATAACAATATTCGTTTCTACTTGTAAAATTTCTCCGGTAAAATCTTTTTGTGCTACAGCAGATGCAAGTAAAGCAGCATGTTCATGGTCTTCTGCTAAACGCGTTACCTGGTTTTCCAATGCATAGATACCTGCTGCAGCCAACATACCTGCCTGGCGCATACCCCCTCCAAAAATTTTACGGATCCTGCGTGCTTTTCTGATCAATTCTCTGGTACCCATTAGTACACTGCCAACTGGTGCGCCTAAACCCTTGCTCAGGCAAAGTGAGATAGAGTCGAATAACTGTCCGTATTGCAAAGGGGTTTCCTTCTTTGCAACCAGTGCATTGTATAAACGTGCACCATCCAGGTGAAGCTTTAAATTATTTTGTAAACAAACCTGTTTAATCTCTTCCATATCAGAAAATTGGTAACAACTACCTCCACCCCGGTTGGCCGTATTCTCCAGCGAAACCAGGCTGGAAATTGGCTTATGAATATCATTAGGATTGATGGCTTGCTTTACCTGTTGGGCAGTTATTTGGCCTCTGTTCCCATCAATCAATCTTACGGAAGCACCGGAATTAAAAGCGATACCCCCACCTTCATATTGGTAAATATGCGACAGTTTCTCACAAATAACTTCATCACCCGGTTGGGTATGGCATTTGATGGCAATTTGGTTGGTCATGGTTCCGCTCGGACAAAATAGGGCAGCTTCCATTCCAAAAAGAGAGGCAGATAGTGCTTCCAGCTGGTTGATTGTAGGATCTTCCCCAAATACATCATCGCCCAAAGGGGCTTTCAACATAGCATCCAGCATGCCTGGAGTGGGGCGGGTAACTGTATCTGACCTAAAATCTATCATAATTTTGCGAAGATATAGTTAAACAGATGTTTTACATAAAGGGGTAAATTTTAATTTATTCAGATTAGCGCAAAAACCAGCGTCATTTTTACCCAAATGGTCATTTTTTTCCACAAAAACTGGCAAAATTGACCGCAAAAACCTAACTTTGCAGACTTCTAAAAGTTTGCCCGCTATTTAAGAACTCCTTAAAGCGTTTTTAAAACAAATGTGGTCTTTTAGACGTTTATAACCCATATGTTCAAGTAATATCATATCATGAGGCAGCTCAAAATCGCTACACAGATTACCAACCGTGATTCTCAGGCCGTTGAAAAGTATCTGCAGGAAATTTCGAAGATCCCAATGATCACACCGGAGGAAGAGACCACATTAGCCCAGAAAATCAAAATGGGCGATCAGCGTGCATTGGACAAGTTGGTTCAGGCTAACCTGCGTTTTGTAGTATCGGTTGCCAAACAGTACCAGCACCAGGGACTTTCCCTTAGTGATCTGATCAACGAAGGTAACCTGGGTTTGATCAAAGCTGCACAACGTTTTGATGAAACAAAGGGCTTTAAATTCATCTCATATGCTGTTTGGTGGATCCGACAGTCAATCCTGCAAGCTTTGGCAGAACAGGGTAGATTGGTGCGTTTACCCCAAAATAAAATTGGTACTTATAACAAAGCCAACAAAGCCTATATGGCTTTTGAACAGGAACATGAGCGCGAGCCTTCAACCGAAGAGCTGGCAGAAATCCTGGAAATGAGCGAAACAGAAATCAACAATATTTTCCAAAGCAATACACGTCATACCTCATTGGATGCACCGGTTCACGAGGCAGAAGATGTAGCCATGGGCGATTTACTGGAAGGCAGTGATGATACTGATGAGGATGTGATGAAGGATTCTTTACGTGAAGAGATTCGCAGGGTTTTAAAATCGCTTAGT
>CALRUV010000300.1:0-3956 GCA_943371455.1 Chitinophaga pinensis
CATCTAAATTACAAATAATACATTAGTATTTCTTTAGGAATAGAGATGAAAAGTTGTAAAAAAAAATACAAATTATGGATAATAACTTTTAATTTTCAACTATCGACTTTTAACTCTTACTCCTAAGCTTTTAGCTTTTTTTCAACTCAAATTTCCTTTCTTCAATTCTTCTACAGCATGGTTGGCTGCGCGGGCAGTGATGGCCATGAAAGTAAGGGATGGATTTTGGGTACTGGTGGATGTCATACAAGCACCATCTGTAACAAATACATTTTTACAAGTGTGCAATTGATTCCATTCATTTAGTAAAGATGTTTTGGGATCCCTGCCCATACGAACACCGCCCATTTCGTGGATATCCAGTCCGGGCGCTTGTTTGCTGTCATATGGCTTGATATTTTTAGCACCCGTTTTTTGCAACATTTCTTCTCCCTGCTGTAAAAAATCTTTCAATAATTTTTCATCATTCTCATCATAACCCACAGAAGTTATTAATTGAGGAATACCCCAGGTGTCTTTCTGATCTTTACTTAACCTAACATGGTTTTGTTCTTTCGGAATGGTTTCGCCCTGCATCATCATATAGATATTCCAATCACCTGCTTCCGTCAACGCATCTTTGAACGCTCCTCCAATACCATCTGCATTTGCCCTTCCCCTGCTTGCAGAAAAATGTACCATGTATCCTCTTAAAAAATCCATTTCCTGCTTGTAAACATTCCTGAAATTAGGCATCATTACTGCTGTTGGCCTTCTGCCATAATAATATTTATCTGCCGGACCATCATAATCAGCCGTAAGACTGCCACGGTAATTATGAAAGGCCAGATATTTGCCTAATAAGCCATTATCGTTTCCTAATCCACTCGGAAACCGATCTGATGTAGAATTTAATAAAATCAAATTGGTATTCAAGCAGGCAGCATTTACAAAAATAATTTTTGCAAAATATTCTGTTGCCTTAAAAGTGAGGGTATCGATCACTTTTACTCCAATGGCTTTTTGTTTGGATGCATCATAAATAATGGAATGCACAACAGACTGTGACCTGAGTGTTAAATTACCTGTTTGCATTGCCCATGGAATAGTAGTGGAATTGGAACTGAAATAACCACCGAATGGGCAGCCCCTTTCGCACAAGGATCTTGCCTGACATTGGGTTCGGTCTTGCTTTAAATGTATCTCTCTTGGTTCTGTTAAATGCGCGCACCTTCCCTGTACTACAAAACGATCTTTATAATTGGCCAGGATTTTTTTTTGCATTTCTTTCTCTACACAGTTCATTTCCCAGGCAGGAAGGAAATCCCCGTCTGGTAAGGTTTCTACGCCATCCTTGTTGCCACTGATTCCGGCAAAATATTCCACATGCGAATACCAGGGAGCCAGGTCATCATAACGAATAGGCCAATCCACCGCAAAACCATCACGACCTGGGCCTTCAAAATCATATTTACTCCAACGTTGTGTTTGACGAGCCCATAACAATGATTTACCACCAACTTGATAACCGCGGATCCAATCAAATGGTTTCTCTTGTACATAAGGATGTTCATGGTCTTTCACAAAAAAATGATCGGTTGCTTCGCCATAAGCATAACAACGATTTACCACAGGATCTTTTTGCGCAATTGGCGGTGGGGTGTTACCACGATGCGGAAATTCCCAGGGATTTTTTGTTGCTGTGGGATAATCTTTCACATGCAGAACATCCTTCCCTCTTTCCAGTAATAATGTTTTCAATCCTTTTTCACACAATTCTTTGGCAGCCCAGCCACCACTGATTCCTGAGCCGATTACAATAGCGTCATAACTATTTTGGGCAATTCCTTTTGTATTGATATTTGTAGTATCTGGCATAGCAATCGAAGTAATGAGTGAATGGGTGATAGAGTGAATGATTGATACATATCAAACAATACTAAAATCACCCTTAAATCTAAAACAATATTTGACTTTAATCATATAAATCCCAAGATAAAAAACCACTACTTAAAATTCAACATTATGGAATAACCACCCACACTTTGAAAAAGCGCATCATTCCCACTTTCGCACCCCTCCACTCATTCACCCATTAACTCATTCACTAATCTAGTCCCTCACCCATCCACTCACTCACTCATTCACTCATTATATCTACCTTCACCCAAAAATAACAACTACTAAAATGGAATATAGACAAATTGGCGAATCGGGCATTCAGGCTTCGGCCATCACATTTGGCGCATGGGCAATTGGCGGATGGATGTGGGGTGGTGCGGATAGAAAAGAAGCACTGGAAGCTATTTTAGCTTCTTATGAAATGGGCGTTACTTCTATTGATACAGCGCCAGCATATGGACAGGGATTGAGCGAAGAAATTGTAGGCGAAGCTTTGAAAACCTTGCCCCGTGATAAGGTTCAGATCTTTACCAAATATGGGCTAAGGTGGGATATGCAAAAGGCCAACATTTTTTCTCCAGCAAAGACAATGATGGCAATGCTTTGGAGGTTTACAAATATGCGGGAAAAGAAAGTGTAATCACCGAATGTGAAAATTGTTTACGCAGATTGGGTACCGATTATATTGATCTGTTTCAAATTCACTGGGCTGATCCCACAACGCCTATTGAAGAAACCATGGAAGCTGTGCTTCAATTAAAACAGCAGGGGAAAATTAAAGCTGCAGGGGTTTGCAATTACAATGTGGAACAGATGAAAACCGCAGAAACCGTTTTATCGCTAGCTTCTAACCAGGTGCCTTATAGTATGGTTTTTAAGGACATTGAAAAAGAAGTGGTGCCTTATTGTATAGAACATAAAAAAGCAGTGATCGCTTATAGTCCGCTGCACCGTGGATTATTAACCGGTAAATTTAAAGCTGGTCATGTTTATAATGAGGGTGACACCAGAGAAAGCAGTCGATTTTACACTGCAGAAAATATCACCCGAACCAATGTATTCTTAGATTCGATTAGACCATTGGCAGCTGAAAAAAATGCCACACTGTCGCAGTTGGTGATAGCCTGGACATTGTTACAACCAGGAATCACGATCGCGCTGGTAGGAGCCCGTAATGCTGAGCAGGCAATTCAAAATGCCAAAGCTGCGGATCTGGTTTTGACAGTTGATGATGTTAGCATTATTAATGATCATCTAAGTAAGCTTGAATTGGTGTTCCCATAAAATCTCCGTGAAACTCTTTATCCTCAGTGCTCTCTGTGTTGAATAATAAATACAGATAATTATCAATTTTTTAAACACAGAGTGCACAGAGGAAAAGGAGTTACACAGAGGATTTATTGTTTGAAACGGATTACTGAAAAGGAATTGGCTGGTAGTACTAATTGAATTTGATTTTGTTGTATAAGGCCTTCTTGTATTACCGGAAATATGTTTTTCGGTTGTTCCAAAGAGTTATAATCATTCAGTTGATTTGCTTTTAATGTTTGGATCTGCACTTTTGTTTCTGGTGCTATTTTCCCATTCAAATTAAAGTTGACTGTCTGCGCTTTATTGATGGTGTTGGCAATTTTTATAATGATCTCATTTGTTTTTTGATCTACCACAGCAGAAGCATATAAACTTTCTATCCCAGCTATCTCCTGATTATGTAAAGTGATGGGAAGCACATTTGTTCCATTGTTATTGGCAAATAATTTTTGAACATAATAATTGGGTGTTCCATAAGCTTGCAGGTTATCGAACCAGATCAGGTCTGGGCTCCATTGCCATCCATCAACATGCGCCAACAAAGGCGCATAGGAAGCCATGGTAACTACATCTGCATTCCGCTCAAGACCAGTCATAAATGCCGCTTCCGCCAAAGCTGAGCGCCAGTTGTTCTTGGTTTTGCCATTGGGTATGCCTTCACTATGTGCTGCATATTCACCTGCAAAGATCTTAGGACCTTTTCGATCATAGTTGTCATACCTTTTGGCATTTTGCAAAAACCATTCGGGTGATTTGTAATAATG
>CALRUV010000301.1:0-3936 GCA_943371455.1 Chitinophaga pinensis
TTTGTATTTTTTCCATATGCCACTTTTCATGGCCATCAGTGGTTTTCTAGTGAAGATCTCTACTTTTGGTGATGGTTATTCAGGTTACTTGAAAAGAATGTGGGGCAGATTAATTATTCCCTGGATAATAGCCTGGCTAATTTTTCTTCCATTCCGCCTGAATTTTGGATCTTTAAACCAACTACATTTTATAGATCTCGTTTATCCCTATTATCATTTATGGTATATTCCCTCATTTCTGTTGGGCTCTTTTCTTTGCTATTCAATTTTAAGATGGCATATCCCATATAAGCTACTTTTGGCCATAACTGCCATCATAAGTATTGGCTGGTACTTAGTTTACCGTGATCCCAATACCCCAGTTGAAAAACTACCTTTGTACTGGCTGGGAGATAAAAGAATATTTTCTTATTTATTCTTTTTCATTTTGGGATTTACGATACGCAATAAGATACTTCCTTTGAAATTCAATTTAAATTGGATTTTGGGTCTTTTGTTTGTATCCTTTGGTTTTATAGCAATACTTATTTATTTCAAACAAACTAATTTGGCCATTGTTTGGCCTTATATGTTATTCAATATTGCTTTAGTTGTTTTTGTTTTGATCTTTATAGCTCCTAACAATTGGCTTCAGCAAAAGGTATTACTTTTTATCAATACAAATTCCTTAGGCATTTACCTATATCATCCTTTAATTCAACTCAGTATCTACAACTTTGTTTTGAATGATAGGTACCAGCAAAAAATTACTAATCTGGGGGCTATGGGTGTTTTTATTGCTGTATTAGTCTTAACGGTTGGATTAATTTGGCTTTTAAAACAATGGAAAGTCACAGACCAGTATTTATTGGGTAATATACACAAACAATCAAATGCAAAATAAACCATCCATTTTTATTGAGGCACAAAGGCTTTTTAGAAAGCAGAAACATGGCATGGATGTGGTTGCATGGGAACTGCTGCAAAGACTGCGTAAAAAAGATACAGGGTTCAACATAACTGTTTTAGTGAAAGAGGATGAAGATCATTGTTTGGAAGATGGAAATAGTTTTTCAGTTAAAACCCTGAAGAATTCTTTTTATCCTTTATGGGAACAATGGGTGCTTCCGCAGTTCTTAAAAAAAGTACCAGCCAATTTGTTGCATTGTACAGGAAACACCGCCCCTATTTGGGGAAAAACACCTTTGTTGGTTACCATACATGATTTGATCTTTTTAGAAGAAAACTATTTATTTAAAAAAGATGGCGGTAGTTTGTACCAGCGTTTTGGAAATTTCTACAGGAGTCTAGTTGTGCCAATTATTGCTAAAAGAGCCAAGTATATTATTACGGTATCAGCATTTCAGCGTGAATTGATCATGAAAAGATTGCAAATAAATGCTGAAAAAATTTCAGTTGTATATAATGGTGCAGATGAGCGATTTTTTGTTGCCTTAGAAAAACAATTAATTGCCAAAACATTGGCTAAATACCAGATACATGGGTTCCCTTATTTCTTTTTCTTAGCAAATACAGAACCCCGCAAAAACTCAGATGGGGTATTGAAAGCATTTGCCGTATTCTGTAAAAAATATCCCAACCATCAGCACCATTTAGTGATTAAGGGTTTGTCGTCAGACCAATTAGCAAAAAAAATTCAGAACTGTAATGCAGAATCAGTTACTGACAGAATTCACAGGGTGGGATACATTGATTATAATGACCTACCTCATTTGTACCAGGGAGCTTCTGTATTATGGTTCCCCTCATTTAACGAAGGATTTGGCTTACCTATTATTGAAGCCATGGCAGGTGGAACGCCTGTAGTAACGTCAAATACAAGTGTAATGCCAGAAATTGCGGGTGATGCTGCATTGTATATAGATCCATACCAACCCATGCAATTAGCGGATGCAACAAATGAAATAATTGAAAATAATGAGCTAAGACACTCATTGATAAAGAAAGGTAAAGTTAATGCCGCCAAATTTACCTGGCAGGCATCCGTATCATCTTTATTAGATGTTTACCAGAAACTTTTACCACATTAATTAATACCTCTCCCAACTTTTTGTTTGCTCATTATAGCTTTTAATTACTTTGGCCGGATTGCCGGCAACTACGCTGAAGGGAGGCACATTTTTAGTAACAACAGCGCCACCAGCCACCACACTATGCTTACCGATGGTTACACCTGCTGTAATAATTGCATTGGCAGCAATCCAGCAATCGTCTTCCACCGTTATAGTAGCAGTTGTTACGGGCTGTAAGGAAATGGGGCTAGTAATATCTGTATACACATGGTTTAAGCCACTCATTACGATGTTCTGAGCCAGAATCACATTATTGCCAATGGTAACCGGACCAATAACCACGTTACCAATTCCTATTCTGGTATATTTACCAATGTGCACGGGGCCTACGCCATTGTTTACAGTTGCAAAATCTTCTACAGTACTATAATCGCCCATTGTAAAAGGCTGAAAGGGTAATACATCCATTCTGGTTCTTCTGCAAATAGTTACACCCTTGCCTTTTTTATGGTAAAAAGGGTTCACAAGCCATTGAACCCATAACCTCGGTCTTGCCTGATTTGAAGGTATCAGGCACCAATGCACAAATTTTTTAAGTGCCGGATGGGATTTAATTATTTGTACAATTGACATGTTTTATTTTTTAAACAAGTGCTTATTGATACGCATGGTAAGTGCTTTTCTTAAACCGCCATCAAGTTGAATTCTTCTGTCGCTGGTCCAAACACATGCATCCGGTCCTTCAACAGCTTTGATCTTACCACCTGCCTGCATCAAACGTAAAGCCATCATACCATCTTCGGTAGCATTGTTTTCAACCACACCTGCCGCACCTCTAAATGTTCTTTGTGTTTCAATATCGTACCCATTTAGTTCTATTCCTTTTGCACGAACGAAACCACAATTAAACCCCAGCACATTTAAAAATGGTTGCTCCCTTTCTTTTTTCCTGATCACAAAGCTGCTCATCCATTCATACATAGCATATTGCCATCTGGGTGTTTGTGGTCCTGGCAGAAATGAATAAGAACCATGTACACAATAAACAGGTTCATTAACCCCTGTGATCATAGCTCCTGCCATAGCAGTGATCCAACCCGGAGGGTATAAGGTATCACTATCACCCGTTAAAATATACTTTCCTTTTGCATGGTGCATACCTGCTGTTCTTGCGTGACCTACACCCTGCTTGGTTTCCAATAATGTTTGAACACCCAATTTTTGTAACATTGCTGCTGTGCCATCGGTTGAATTATTGTCAACAATAATCAGTTCAACAGGTAGTTCTGTATTTGTATTGGCCAGAGAGAATAAAGTATGCAGGATACCTTCTTCTTCATTCCAGGCAGGAATAACGATACTTACCAAAGGTTCCGGGTGGCTGAAGAGAGATAACTTTTGCTTTAAGGCTTCTATTTCCTGGTGATTATAATCACTTAGTCTGAGCGACTTATTTAATATCACCGAAACCCAATCAGGAAGTTGTAATTGTATCATACAACAGTTTATTTAAGCAGACTTTTCGTACCTAAAGTTACTGCTTATCAAAATTCTTTTTCGATAATTTTCTGCAAACGACCGCAAACCATAGTTGAACTTACTGGATTAATCGATAAATTGTAGCTGTTTTAAGGACCTAACATTTTTTATATGAACCTGATAGAAATATTACTTTGGGTATCGATAGCCATTATTTTTTATGCTTTTATTGGGTATGGCCTTCTGTTATTTGTATTGATTAAAATAAAAAGACTTTTTGTAAAAAATAATACAGAAAACCAACCACTTTTTGAACCCTTGGTTACCTTGGTGATCCCCTGTTTTAACGAAGCAGATATTATGCCAGGCAAAATTGCCAATTGCATGGAACTGGAATATCCAAAAGATAAACTTTTACTTTACTTCATAACTGATGGTTCTACAG
>CALRUV010000302.1:0-3934 GCA_943371455.1 Chitinophaga pinensis
TGGGTATTTTCTCTCTCCGCAGGTAGGGTTCTGGCAAAATGCTGAGCCCGTAAATATTGATTATTCGGCTGAGATCAATCTTCCTGATTTAAAAGGTAAGGTGGATGTTTATATGGACGACAGGCTGGTACCGCATATCTATGCAGAAAATGATCTGGATGCCTATTATACCCAGGGGTTTATTCATGCAAAATTTCGTTTATGGCAGATGGAGTTTCAAACCCATGTTGCTGCTGGAAGATTAAGCGAAATTGTAGGCGAAGAAAGACTTTCAACGGACCGTTTTTTCAGAAGATTGGGTATGGTGTATGGTGCGGAAAATACTTTGAAAAATATGGAGAAGAATCCTACGCTGAAAGCTGGTATTGAAGCTTATGCAGATGGAGTGAACGCCTATATAACTTCTTTATTACCGCAGCAAATTCCTTTTGAATATAAATTGCTCGACTACCAGCCTGAGCCCTGGACGCCCCTGAAAACTTACTTATTCATGATGTTCATGTCTTATGACCTTTCAGCCAGAGGATCAACTGCCGACCTGCAATTAACCAATACCAAAAACTATTTGGGGTATGATGATTTTAACCAGCTCTTTACCAATATAGAAGATTCTTTGGATCCGATCATCCCGAAAGGCACGCCCTTTGAAAAACCTTCTATTGTAACCAAAATGCCAGTAAATGTTGACTCTTTATATTACAGGTCAGGTACAGTTAACAATAGCACTGCCATGGCACCCATCATACCTGATATAGATAATGGTAGTAATAACTGGGCTGTTTCCGGTAAAAAAACAAAGAGCGGAAGGCCCATATTGTGTAACGATCCGCACCTGGGGTTAAACCTTCCTTCCTTATGGTTTGAAGTACAATTAAATACCCCCACACAAAATACCTATGGTGCAAGCTTTCCGGGCGGACCAGCCGTAATCATCGGGTTTAACGACAGTATTGCATGGGGTGTTACCAATGCCGGTCGTGATGTAATTGATTATTACGATATGCAATTCAGGGATAGTACATTAACAGAATATATGTATAATGGTGCATGGACTAAAGCCGGCCACAGAAAGGAAATAATTAAAATAAAAGGTAAGCCGGATTTGGAGGAAGATATTGCTATGACTGTTTTTGGGCCTGTTATGTATGATCGTTCTTATAAAAACAATAGTACAGAAGGCAGGTACCTGGCTGTAAAATGGATGGCCAATGAACCGGGTACTGGCATACAAACTTTTTATGATTTAGACCATGCAAAAAATTATGACGATTACCTCACTGCCATCAAGCCATTTGTAGCACCCGGACAAAACTTTGTTTTTGCAGCTAAAACCGGAGAGATCGCTATCAAACAACAAGGAGCTTTTGTAGCCCGCTGGAATAGGCAGGGAGATTTTATAATGCCGGGAACGGATAGTAGTTTTCAATGGCAGGGCATTATCCCTTCTGAAGAAAATCCATTTATGTTTAATCCTGAGCGTGGTTTTGTAAGCAGTGCAAATCAAATGGCTGTTGATACTACCTATCCCTATTATTTGGGCACAGCCAGTAGTTTTCCGCAATACCGCGGAATTGTGATCAATAAGTTACTCGCTAATATGAATAATATCACGCCCCAGGATATGCAAAAATTGCAAATGGAAAACCATAATGTTTTTGCAGAAACAGCCATGCCTGTTTTACTTAGGTATATCGATGAAAGTAAGTTGAATGCAGCAGAAAAGAAGTATGTGTCATTGATGAAATCCTGGAATTTTAAAGGAGACTTTGGCGAAAAAGGGGCTACCATTTTTGAATCAATCTGGGATAGCCTGGAAGCTGAAGTATGGAAGGATGATTTTAGTAAAGCAAAATTGCCCATGAGCTGGCCAGATGCAACAGCACTCATACAAAGCTTGCTAAGAGATCCGGTTTATGCAAAATATGCTGATAATATTCTAACACCCGATAAAGCAGAAACTATGGCAGATGATGTTTTACTGGCAATAAAAAAAGCAAGTGTAAAACTAGCAGCTTTAGAAAAAGAAGGTAAGCTTGAATGGGGAAAATATAAGGATACACGTGTAAATCATTTATTGAAAATACCGGCACTGAGCAGGTTGCACTTACCTATTGGTGGGGGAGAACATATGATCAATGCAACTAAAAATAACCATGGTCCCAGTTGGCGTATGATTGTACATCTTACAGATGAAATTGAAGCCTATGGTGTATATCCAGGTGGACAAAATGGGAATCCCGGTAGTAAATATTACGACAATTTTGTGGATTCATGGGCGGCAGGAAAATATTATCCCTTATTATTCCTGAAGAAGGATGCTGCTGCAAAAAATCCCAAAATGAAATGGCATATTACATTTACTAACAGTTAAAAATTAATCATGAAACTTTTATCAGCTATTGTTTTAACTGCTTTCCTTGCTTTTGTATTAGGAATCTATAGTTCTTTGCCCTGGTGGAGTTTTGCCATTACTTCTTTTGTTGTGGCACTGGCAGTTCACCAAAAACCCGGAAAGGCATTTTTAGCGGGGTTTCTGGGCTTATTTCTCTTATGGACTGTTCTGGCATTTATGAAAGATTTGGCCAATGAACACATACTTGCCGTAAAAGTTGCCCAAATATTACCATTGGGAGGATCTTACCTGGTATTGATACTTGTAACGGGTATTTTGGGCGGATTGGTAAGTGGGCTGGCAGCTTTGTCGGGCAGTTATTTGCGTAAATGACCGCAAATCTTTCCTTACTTTAATATTATCTGTTCTTTAATAATAAGTTAAAGATTAAAATTTTTCTTTCTGTTAAATAGTTAGCACTCATTTGCAGCTAATTTCGTTGGAATGAATGCTTATGCGTAGTTTTTTAATTAGCTGCTTATTACTTCTTTCTTTTTTCTCAGCAAAAGCTGGAAATATTTCAGGTACCATAAAGGCGAAAAATGGAAATTTATTGCCCTATGCTTCTATACTAATCAAAGGAACCACGATAGGTGTATCTGCCAATAGTAAGGGAGAATATCTGCTGGCATTGGATCCCGGTAATTATGTATTGGTTTGTCAGTATATAGGACACCAAACCACTGAGAAAAAAATTACCATCAGCAAAAATAATCTGGTAGTTGATTTCGAGCTGGAACTTCAGCAGTATAGCTTAAAAGATGTGGTGGTTAGCAGTGGTGCAGAAGATCCTGCTTATGCCATTATTAGGAAAACCATCAACAGCCGTGAGGAACATTTAAAGGAGATCAAATCCTTTACTTGCGATGTATATTTAAAAGGACAATTACAGTTGCGTGATTTCCCCAAATCATTTTTAGGCAGAAAAATTGATTTTGAAGATGGCGACAGTAGCAAAAAGAAAATGCTTTTTTTATCTGAATCTGTTGCAAAATATTCCGTTAAGGAACCAGGCAAAGAAAAAATTGAGGTAATTTCTACCAAGGTAAGTGGCAGAAGTAACAGCTTTGGTTTCAGTAGTCCACAGATCATTTCCTTTTATGAAAACAGTATCACTGTGGGAGAAAATCTAAATCCCAGAGGATTTATTTCTCCTATTGCTTCCGGAGCACTTAATTATTACAAATATAAGTTTGAAGGCACTTTTTTTGAAAGTGGCAGGGAAGTAAGCAGAATCAAAGTGATTCCTAAAAGGCCATACGAACCTTTGTTCAGTGGGTATATTCAAATTATTGAAAATGAATGGCGCTTACAGAGTGTTGACCTTATTGTGTTGAAAGAGCAACAAATGCAATTACTGGACACCTTACGCATTCAGCAATTATATGTGCCTTCCGGAAATTTGTGGGTAATCAAAAACCAGGTAATTTATCCTTCCGGCAAATTTTTCGGCTTCGATTTTTTTGGCAGTTTTGTACAGGTGTATGATCATTTTGATATGCAGCCTGCATTCAAGCCCAAGTTTTTCGATAATACCCTCAT
>CALRUV010000303.1:0-3899 GCA_943371455.1 Chitinophaga pinensis
TTTCTTTATTCAATACTTCTGTTAAAGCAATTTTATTGTATATATCAGAAAGTTTCTCCCTTTCTACCATTACTTCAGAGCCATAAAGTGTTTGATAGATCCTTCCTTTCAAATTATCATTAACCTTCGACAAAGCACTCCCTGTAGCCATTTTTTCCATTTCCAGGGTATGGTTCAATGCTTCCAGGTTTTCTTTTTCTCCCGCTACCGCTTTTGTCTGTTCATAAAAATTAATAATATCATTTTGCTTATTAAAGTCCAGGAAAATCTGTTCAACAGAGTCTAGTTTTTTGTATGAATTATATGTCTGTTTTTCAAAATAAGCTAAAACGGAATCTGTCTGACCTTCCCTTAATAGTTTGTGTTTCTTGATAAAAGTGGCTACTATAATTTCCAAAGTATGTTTACAAATAGCCGCATCATTGGTTTCATAATTCACCTTGATCAAATCGCTGGAACTCATTCGTTCAGCTTTGATATTCTGTAATGCGTTTACAGAATAATAAGGATTATCAGAATTTAAAAGTGCATAAATCACATTGTTATCACTCGACTGCATATAAATAGTCACAGCCTTGATAGTTTCTGCCAATGTTGGTTTGATAATTAGTCTTTTGACTGAATCAGGAAACATTTTAGAAAGCTGATCAAAAGCTCCCCAGGATAATATGGCTGGGTCATGTTTTTTTAAGATCAGGTGAGCCGATAATAGCTCAATGGCTACTTCTTGTTTGGTATCTCTGGAATTAATAATTGATAATAGGTTATCAAACGCATTACTGGTGGCAAAATAATCGGCTTTATTCGTTCCGCTCAAGTTGTAACCAGATGCAATGCCAGTATATACAACCGTTTGAGAGGAATATACTTTTTTCTCATTTCTTGTGTTATAATAAATAGTTGCCCCCATTACCAGCGGCACCAGTATTAACCATTTGAGGTTGCGAAGCAATAAATTGATAAAATGCAAAAAACTCATTTGCCGTTTTTAATTAATGAAGCAATGCCTGTTCCTGCAAAGGATTCCAATTGCATAAATGCAGTTTGAAATCTGTTCACATAGGTCTCGTATTCAATCACCGATTTATTATAAATCTCCATAACCCTCGATTCTTCTTCAATGGTGATCTGTCCCTGGTTAAATTCTTTTTCAGCCATTGAAAAATTCACTTTTGTGGTTTCCTTGTTTTTGCCACTGATCATTAATAATTTATACGACAATTTGAATTCCTGGTAAAGCCTGATGACCTCTTGCTTTACAAATAAAATGGCATTTTCTTTGTCGGCACCGGCAATAGTAACTTGTGCTTCTGCTGACTTGATCAGGTGCTTTCTGCTGATAATGGAAGTTAATGGCAATTGTAAGCCTAATCCAATATTGTAAAATCCACTCTGAGAGTATGTGAAGTTATTTATGGAAGAACTGGCATTGTTATTAATAGCCGAATAATTGGTTCCATAATTATAAGCGGAGTTCAAGGATAGTCCTGAATAAATATTTTTCTTATTTATAGACAGATTCTCATCAGCCAGGGAGATAGTACCAAATGTTCGCTTAACCATTGGAGAATATTTAACCGCGGAATCAATCAGTTTAGGTAGTAATATGTCTGCATCTAATACCCTATTAAAAGTGCTGTCTAAAACAGGCATTTGGGCAGATACATTTTTTGTGCACGAAAGAAAGCATATAATCAATAGGGGAAAAACATTTGTCAGTTTCATATTACACATTTTCTGATTGAAACAGGGCTGGGATGGTACGAAGGATAAGCCTGATATCATTGAAAAAGCTATGCGTTTTTGCGTAGTTATTATCAAGGTTCAGTCTTTCTTCTTCCGACATTTCACCGCGCCCTCTTTTCTCTACCTGCCATAGACCGGTGATTCCGGCAGGTGCCATAAATCGCAAAGCATATTTATCAGTAGTAATTTTTTCAGCTTCGTATAAGGGTAGGGGGCGATTACCTACAATAGACATATCCCCAATAAATACATTCCATAATTGTGGTAATTCATCAATACTGGTATTGCGGATGAATTTTCCAATTTTTGTTATTCTTGGGTCGTCCTTTATTTTAATAAAAGCTGAATCAACCTTACTGGCTAATTGTTGCTTATGCAGCTTTTCACAAATCATTTTATTGTCTGCGAAAAGTGCATTCTGACAACCTGAGCCAGCCTGTTCGCATAAATCACATAGTTCCTTTACAATTTCTTCGGAAACCTGTACAGGTTTTTCTGTATTGTATTGATTTAAGTGTGAAAGTTCTTTCAACTTCGCATCAGCTCCTGTAAACATAGAACGGAACTTATAAAATTTAAATATCTGGTAACCTGTACCTACCCTTAATGAAAAATAAAAAACCTTTCCCTTCGACTCTGCTCTAATAAGTATTGCGATGATAAGAAAGACAGGACTCAAAAAAATCAGAGCCATTCCGGAAAAAAAGATATCAAATAGTCTTTTGATCAAAGGAAGGTGGAAAGGCTTGTTTTTAAATGTTTCCGTAATACCAGCCTTACTGAAATTATTGATCAGATAAGGTATTCTGATGCTAATGGCTTTTACAGCAGTTTCGTGGGTCAAAAGTTCGGCAACTCCTTCCTGCATCGCTAACTTGCGTTGTTCTCCATCAATTTGTTTTACGATAGAAACAAAAGGGATCTTGCCATATCCTAAAGAAATCAATGTATTTAGAAGAGGAATACCATTGGCACTCCTTAATTCTGCATCAGAAATAATAGCCAGGTATTGAATACCTTTTTCCATAGAATGATGGAGTGACAATCCATTTTCATAAATCTTCACCTGGTAAATTCCATCCAGTGCATTGCTAATACTTTCTGCAACCGAAGACTGTGTGGTAATGAGTGCAATTAAACCGGATTTTGTCTGTGGGCTCATGTTATTATATTTAAACTATTTCCCTTGTCTGCGCAATATGCCAGTAATTCTGGCTGCCAGTTCTCTTGGATTAAAAGGCTTTAAAACATAATCATCTGCACCTGCTTCCAAACACCTGATCCTGTTTTCTGAACTGTCGTTACCCGATAACATAATGAGTGGGATATGGCTTAAAAAACCACTGGATCTTACCTGGTCTATAAATTCATAACCATCCATCACAGGCATTTGAATATCTGCTATGATAACATCAGGGATATGCCCCTCCTGCATCCAGTTCAAAGCGTCTTTTCCATTACCCTTGGTTACAACGGTATAGCTGTCTTTAAAATAATGTTCCAGGATTTGCTGGATGGAAATTTCATCATCAATGGCAAGTAAGGTTAGGCTGTCTGTAGGTAAGCTCATAAATACTAACTTAAATATTGTTAAAATCAGATAAATAGACTGACTATCAATTTCTTGAAGCAGTTTTTGAAGCAGTAAGATAAATATTAATCTGTTACTTACAAAGCTAACAATTTTGAACGCCAGTTTAAGTTTTTGTGCTAACCAAAATGGGAATAGTATTTGCTGATTTTGCTTTAAAATTGGAAAAATAGTTTTTGTAAAGAGTAGACTTTTTCATTTAGAAATGATTCCCGTTTATCAAATAATAGCTTGGGTTGGTCGCCATTTTGATATTCTGACTTATTTTTAAACAAAATCAGTGTATGAAACCATTTTTCATCTTCTTTGCCATGCTTTGCTGTTCATCTCTGGAGTTAAAAGCACAATCTTCCATTGATTCTGTTAAGACAACCATTTCAAATATGTTTTCAGCCATGAAAAATTCAGACAGTCAGGCATTATTGGCTTGTTTTACTGATTCAGCCATATTACAAACGATTGCCCGTGATAAAAATGGCGAAACGGTGATCAAAAGTGAAAAATTGAACAGTTTTGCAACGGTTATTGGATCTATGCCCAGAGATATGGCTGACGAGAGAAT
>CALRUV010000304.1:0-3892 GCA_943371455.1 Chitinophaga pinensis
TTTCCGTATTTGTTTTCGCAGTAAGGTATCTGCCTACCTGCGATTGGTCTGTACCGAAATAAGAGAGTGCCAGAAAAAAACCGCCGATCACACCACTGATAATATTGTACCTGTCTTTCCAGTCGAAACCCTTTTCTGTGAAACCTGTTGTAATCACATTCAGTTTACCCGATGCACCACTAACTTTCAATGCATCAGTAAAGCCAACTCCTTCAGGCAAATAATGAACAATGCAGTAGCCTGCTACAAACATTCCGATGAAGATGATCAACAACTGTAACTGTTGAGTATAGGCTACAGCTTTTGCACCACCACTAACGGTATATATAATGAGTAATCCACCCATCACAATATTTGTCCAGAAAATATCCCAACCCAATAAGGAAGAAAGAATGATAGAAGGTGCGTAAATGCTGATTCCTGTTGATAGTCCCCTGGATAATAAAAACAGAAAGGATGTAAAGGTTCTTGTTTTCAGGTCGAACCTTTTTTCTAAAAACTCATAGGCTGTAAAAACCTTTACCTTATTAAACAAAGGAACAAAAGTGATACAAAGAATCACCATGGCTATGGGCAAACCAAAATAGTATTGCACAAAACGCATACCATCAGTATATGCCTGACCTGGTGCCGATAAAAAAGTGATGGCACTTGCCTGTGTGCCCATGATACTTAAGAGTACCAGGTACCAGGGCATGCTTCTGTCGCTGAGAAAATAACCTTCCAGGTTTTTTGCTGTGCGACTCTTATACAAACCATAGGCAATAATGGTTGTAAGAGTTAGGATGAGTACGATCCAATCCGGTTGACTCATGAATAAAATTTAGTAAAAAAGTAAAAAAATGCAATTAATCCCAATAAAACCAATAGTACAAAAACATACCATTGTTGCCAGGATTTGAAAAGCGGTATTTTATTTTTATCTGTCATTGTTTATTTTTTCCTGGAGCCTCCTCCACCCATTAATCCACCACCCAATACACCGAGAATCAATCCAACTATTAATCCAATTTTTACATTCTTCAAAAAGAAACCGATACCCAGGCCTATTATTAAAATGGTAAATATGCCGATTTTTCTTCTTGATTGCATCTGCATTTATTTGTTTTTAGGTAAGGCGATCAGGTTGGCTAAAATACGGTAAGCCCCGGGAACGCCTGCTGGCAGCTGTCTAAAGAGTACCAGACTTACATAAGCAAAATTACCTTTACCATATTTGGCAATGGCCAAACTTCCTTTTGCCTCTTTTTCGCCAGCATCGTTTATAGACAATGGCATTTCGTAATGGGTATCTGACTGATCTACCTGGTAAGTACTTCGCTCCTGAATCCATCCTTCAAAATCCTTTTCATCTATTTTATTGGGATAATTTAAAACCGAATGTTCGGGTAAAAGGAAATTTACTTTAGCGCCCTCTTGCGTTACACGAGATCCGGAACTGATAGAAAAAGGATAAGGCCCCAGTTGTATTCTTTTAGATCCGATAGTATTGCTTTTGATATATTGTGCAATTAGGTTGCCGCCATTTTCCACATATTTATTCAGCACACCATTTTTGTTGGTAAGGTATTCGTAAATATTGCTGGCCCTAATGCCAATAACAATCGCATCGTATTGCCTGAGGTTGTCGACAGTTAAATCGTTTTCGGAAAGTGTTATTACTTCATAACCTAATTGTTCTAAAGCCTCCGGAACCTTATCACCAGCACCCATGATATAACCAATTTTTTTACCTACTGTTTTAGCAGAAATTGCTATCAAATTGGTTTTTGCGGGAGCAAAATAAGTGATGGTTGGGATATGATCGTAAGCGATTATTTTGGTACTGCCACTATACAGTTGGTTCGATTTAGAAACCAGATTCAGTTCTTCTTTTAGGTGGCCATTTTTAACAAAAGGAGTATATACAACTAAAGGATTATTCCCTGCTTCTGTTAACTGTGATAATGACGCCGTTCCTGCACTTTTAAAATTTTTCAACTGACTTAAACTTGTTTCAAGATCTTTTTCTTTTAAATTATTTTTCAGGTTCACGGCAACATTAATAGGCGCACCATTAATGGATACCAGGTTTTCTTTTACAAAATCAACTTCTGCTCTGGGTAAAACAGCCAGTGGTTGGTAAAGTTCTCCTTTTGCAGGGTCTACAAACTTGTATTGAACCGGTCTTTTAAGGGTGAAGGTCTCGCCTTCTATCACAACAGTAAAAATCGCTTCAAAAGAAGGATCATTTTCTGCCTTTCCAATTAATAACTGATCACGAACATCAAACATGCCTTCTGTCATGGGGTATTCGAGCCAGTAAGGTTGTGATATTTTTTTATCAGGTGAGATAGCTATGTTTTTATTAAAACTAAGATTAATATTATTGCCCAATATTACATTCAGGGAAGTATCAAATCCTTCCAGCTGTATGCGTTTTACCTGAATATTCCCTTCCTTTCTTTTATTAAAAAAGAAAGCGGCAGATAATAGGTCACCCTGGTATACATTTTCCTGCGCAGTGGTTACTTCACTAAATAAAGCGGAACATGCTTCAATGAGTTGTTGTGTTTCTTCGGCTTTTTTATTACGCCAGTTTGATGCAGGCAAGGCCATGATCATTTTGTATAAAGACACCAAAGCAGTAACAGATTTTTCAGGTTTTTCAAAAGAAAAGTCTTTGATCAGTTGGTTGATCTGTTCCTGTATTTTTTCTGTACCGGGTATTCTATTCCAATCTGTAACAATGCCATCCATCAAGTCGGTCTTAGGTGCTTCCCCATTCCATGTTGAGAAAAATTCGAATACGGGTCCTCTCCTGCGAGGCCTGCCTTCACCCTGACTTTTATGCATGGTTCTCGCTTCGCCGCCCAGTTCTCCATAACTTTTTCCCAGAAGACTATTGTATCCACCCACTTCCATTTTAAACTGGTCGTTAGAAGTAGTATTGGTGCCGCCAAAATTAAAAGTGTTCCAAAGAATTCTTTTAGACTGCCAGGGTTTCACCCCATAAGCGAATTGTTCGGTAAATTTATTGGGATCTGCTGCTGCTGTATAAGCTTCCTGTGCAATGATAGACGATCCTGCATGGTGCCCGTGTCCGGCCCTTGCATCGCCCGGAAACCTGGTAATGACTACATCCGGTTGAAATTTTCTGATCATCCAGACAACATCACTCAGGGTTTTTTCTTTGTCCCAGATCTTTAGGGCTTCGTCTGCACTTTTACTAAATCCAAATTCGTAGGCCCTGCTGAAAAATTGTTCGGCGCCATCAATTCTTCTGGCAGCTAATAATTCCTGCGTTCGGATCAATCCCAATTCTATACCCTGTTCACTGCCTATCAGGTTTTGACCGCCATCGCCTCTGGTCATACTCATGTACCCTGTTCTGTATAATTTTTCTTTGGCTAGATAAGGCAAAAACCCGTTGTTTTCATCGTCTGGGTGTGCAGCAATGTATAGCACACTACCCAAAACATTCAACTTCTTTAACTGTAAATAAATATCTGCGCTACTATACGTAACTGGTTGTTGTGCTTTTACCAGCATACCTAAAAAACAGCAAGAAATGAGCAGGATGTACCTGTAGTTCTGAAAAAAAATCATAATCCTTACACTTTATTAACGATTCCGAAGATATGGCTCCTAATCGGAAATTGAAGACCATTCAAAATAAACCTTCATTGCTTTGTTTATGTGTCAGGGCATTAATGTCCCACTAAAAATAAGGCATTGCAAAAAAGTAGTTTCCCATTCTCCCAAAAGCTTCTGAAAAGCGGGTTCTCTGTAAAATAAACAACAGAACCTTCGCCCATATCCTGCACACCTAATAACATACCATCTTTGATCTTTGGTTTTAATTTAACACCTGCAAAGCCGGTAACATAAGCGTCTTTTTTAATCACCCCTA
>CALRUV010000305.1:0-3868 GCA_943371455.1 Chitinophaga pinensis
GCCTATTTTACAAGATTTCATTATGAGAACTATGGTGGTACACCTGTTTTAGGTGTTGCCAAACCTGTAATCATTGGTCATGGCATCAGCAATGCCAAAGCATTTAAAAATATGATATTGGTAGCTGAGAAAATGATTGAAAGTAATCTCTGCGCTAAAATGGTTGATCAGTTTAAAGCATCCTAGAACTCCTTTTTTCTTCTTAATTCTACCTATTTTGATTGCCCAATTTTGTTCACGCATTTTTAAAATTACCGGCTGGTCAGTGGATGAAAACCTGCCCGGGGAAATCAAAAAATGTATCATCATTGCCGCACCACATACCAGCAACTGGGATTTTTGGTACACGATGGCAGCTTTTGCCATCTACCGTTTAAAAATCAGGTTTACGGTAAAAAAAGAATGGATGAGATTCCCTTTTAGTTTAATAATGAAACCATTGGGAGGCATTGCCATTGACAGAACACCAAGAACCAAAGATTCGGAAAGACCAAGTTTTGTAGATTCGATGGTTGAACTATTTGATCAAAATGAAGAACTCATTATTGTCATAACTCCAGAAGGCACCAGAAGTAAAAGAACCAAATGGAAAACCGGCTTTTACCATGTTGCATTGGGCGCTGGTGTACCCATTTGTTTGGGCTATGTGGACTATGCTAAAAAGAAAGCCGGTATCGGTAAAGTGATCATGCCTTCAGACTACCAGTCAGACATGCATGCCATCATGCAGTTTTATAAAAATGTTCACCCCAAATTCCCGGAAAATTTCTCTGTGGATACCGATTTTGTTTAAAAGCGATCAAAGCCACCTAAACGCTTTTCATTCTTCCCCTTTTTACTTCCCCCAAAAAACCACAATCCTTAATCTTCAATCCCCCGTTTATCGCCCCAAAAAATATCCAACATCCAGCATCCAAAATCCTGATTCCAGCATCCAGCCCCCCCCAATCCCCACTCCTCATCCCTGCATTTTACCACTCATCACTTTCCCGAAAAAAGAATATTTCCATTGAAATTTGTCAAAACCCCTGTGTTTACTGCATTCCAAAGCGTAACCCACTATTATTTTATGTTCATTACCGTCTTTAGGATGGTACTATGTATCGCATAGTATTATTATTTCCACTATCTTTGTTCTATCAAAGTAAATAAACCACCTAAAACAAACATTATGAAAAAGATCCTTTTTACCACCTACATCATCGCCCTGATTGCCTTGGTTCCTGCAGTAATTGTAGGTTACATGAATGCAGATGGCCAGTCTACAAACAATAACAAAACAGAAATAGCAAAAGATGTGGAGAATAGTACGGAAGAAACCGGGTTTATCCATGTTGTAAAAACTTTCTAATTAGTTTGTACAAAAGTGATTTCCCAATCTTATACAAGATAGGATTGGGTACTACACCGGCTTTTCAAGCAAATTATTCCCATTTTGTGTTAAGTTTTTTACCACATTCAGCCAATCGGAACTTCAATCGGTTAACTTTGATGCAAACAAGCGTTAGCATCTTATGTGGCTCAATAATATTCTGGAAACAATTGGCAATACGCCCCTGATACGCCTGAACAAGGTTACCAAAGACATTCCAGCAACCGTTTTGGCAAAAGTAGATTACTTCAATCCGGGCAATTCTATCAAAGACCGTATGGCCTTAAAAATGGTGGAAGTTGCAGAACTGGAAGGGAAATTAAAACCCGGAGGTACTATTATTGAAGGAACCAGCGGGAATACCGGCATGGGACTGGCATTAGCAGCCTGCGTTAAAGGTTACAAATGTATTTTTGTTACTACCGACAAACAATCCAAAGAGAAAGCAGATATTTTAAAGGCAGTGGGTGCGGAAGTTATTGTATGCCCCACCAATGTACTCCCCGAAGATCCCCGTAGTTATTACAGTGTAGCCAAAAGATTGGGTAAGGAAATTCCCAATTCCATGTACATGAACCAGTATGATAACCTGGCCAACAGACAAGCACATTATGAAAGTACCGGTCCCGAAATATGGGAACAAACAGAAGGAAAAATCACTCACCTGGTTTGTACAGCCGGAACCGGCGGTACCATTACAGGTGCAGCTATGTATCTGAAAGAAAAGAACCCTGCCATTAAAATCTGGGCCATTGATGTATATGGATCCTTACTCACCAAATATTACAACACCGGTGAAATTGATATGAATGAAGTACACCCCTATATTTCTGAAGGGTTTGGAGAGGATTTTGTGCCGCAGAATTATGATATGAGCGTGATCGATCATTTTGAACAAGTGACCGATAGAGATGGTGCCATCATGGCCAGAAGAATTGCCAAGGAAGAAGGACTTTTCTGCGGATACAGTGCTGGCAGCTGTTTACAGGGTTTGATGCAGTTAAGATCTACGCTTACCAAAGAGGATGTAGTGGTTTGCATTTTTCATGACCACGGTAGCAGATATGTGGGTAAGATTTACAATGACCAGTGGATGATGGAAAGAGGCTTTCTGGAAGTTAAGACCTTCAAGGATATTGTAAATGGCAGAACCACCAAAAGATTGGTTACCGTTAGTACAAAGGATACTGTTGCTGATGCTGTAGAGCTCATGAAAAAATATGACATTGAACATATACCGGTGATGCACGAAAATGAGATTACCGGCTCTTTAAGTGAAAGCGGCTTGTTTCAGAAAGTATTTCATAACCCTGAAATCAGGATCGCAGAAGTAGCATCTGTAATGGAACACCCTTATACTGTGGTTGATTTTGAAACACCAGTTGAAAGACTGGGTAATCTGATCACCAAAGAAAATGGTGCCGTATTGGCTAAAGATGAAAAAGGTGAATACCATATCGTTACAAAATATGATGTGATCCATAGTCTGGCTAAATAAGCTATGCTAGATTATCCCAGCTTTTCCGGTATTATTTATGCACCTCCCTTGTGTAAAAATGCAGGGGTGCTTTTCGTGCAGTTGGCTTATCTTGCCATAGAATGATTTAATAAATTTTATCAAGTAAACAATCCTACAATGAAAAAGTACCGTGCCGGCGTTTTATTCGGCGATGAACTAACTGCACTTTATAACGATGCAAAAGATAACCAGTTTGCATTACCTGCTGTAAATACCATTGGCACCAATACCATCAATGCCGTTTTAGAAACTGCTGCCAAAGTAAATTCTCCTGTTATCATACAATTTTCAAATGGTGGTGCACAATTCATTGCCGGAAAAGGAATGCAGAATGATCAGTTGCAGGGTAATATTTCAGGCGGTATATCAGGTGCTTTGCATATTCACAATGTTGCAAAATATTATGGTGTACCGGTTGTATTACATACAGACCATGCATCTAAAAAATGGCTCCCCTGGATCAGTGGATTGATCGATGCAGGTGAACAATATTATAAAGAAAAAGGATGCCCGCTCTTCAGTTCACACATGCTCGATCTTTCTGAAGAGCCATTAGAAGAAAACATACATACTTCTGTTGAGTTTTATAAGCGTATGGCTCCTTTAGGCATGAGTATCGAAATTGAACTGGGCGTTACCGGTGGCGAAGAAGATGGCGTGGATAACAGTGGTGTTGAAAATGATAAACTCTATACGCAACCCCAACATGTTGCCTACTCCTATACTGAACTTAGTAAGGTAGGAAGCCTGTTTACCGTGGCTGCAGCATTTGGTAATGTACACGGTGTATACAGTCCGGGTAATGTGGAACTTCGTCCAGAAATATTAAAAAATAGTCAGGACTATATTGAAAAAGAATTAAAAACCGGACCAAAACCAGTTTATTTTGTATTTCATGGCGGAAGTGGATCACCACAAAATCAAATAAGGGAAGCCATCAGCTATGGTGCCATTAAAATGAATATTGATACTGATCT
>CALRUV010000306.1:0-3847 GCA_943371455.1 Chitinophaga pinensis
CTTGCGGAGTATTTTAACAGAACCCAAGAATTCCCTTATCAAACAATTCGTCCGTTTATTTGAAATGGAGAATATCTCTTTAGTAATTGATGATGCCGTACTAGATTTTATGGTGAAAAAAGCACTCGAATACAAATTGGGAGCCCGTGGATTGCGCAGTATTTGTGAAAGCATCCTTACCGATGCCATGTTTGAACTTCCAGGTACAGAAACCAAGGATCTGCATGTAACCCTGGAATATGCAATGCAGATGTTTAGCAAGAGCAAACTCAGCGCCTTAAAAGTGGCCTAAGTATATTACCGATATATTAATAATGAAGCGATGGGAATAAGTTCTTATCGCTTTTTGTTTTTAGGGGATGTAATATTGCCATTATTCCTAACCCCCAAGAAAAAATTGATCATGAACGAATTAATAGAGAAACTGATGCAAGAGGCCCAATTAGACCAGGAACAGGCCCGCAAAGCCATAGAAACCATTGCAGGATTTGTAAAGGAAAAATTTCCGATGCTGGGTGGGGCTGTTGACCAGATTTTTTCAACTGGTAAAAAGGATGACCAGGGACTCTAAGATTTCATCTGGCAAAAGTTAGGCTGCGCTTACGCCTGCTGAAAAGGAAAAGTAAGTGTAAAAGCACTTCCTTTTCCGGGTTCACTTTCAATGATCAGTTCACCACCATTTTTTGAGATCAGATCGCGGCATAACATCAAACCGAAGCCACTACCTTTTTCAAGGGAAGTGCCTGTTGTATTATAGTATTGTTTGGCATTTACTTTCTCAATCGCTTCTTTGGTCATTCCAATGCCTGAATCCTTCACGGTGAGGTGAATTAAGCTGTGTTCATTGTCGATTCTGGAATACAATTCAATCGTACCCTTCTCTTTTGTAAACTTGATCGCATTGCTGATCAGGTTTCTGCAAACTATCCGAATCATTTCCTTTTCAACCATAATAGAAATTCCCTTGTCTATCAGGTTTTTGAAAACGATATGCTTCTTCATGAGCGGTAGCCTTTGCTCATCTTCCAAACTTTTTAGTAAGTGGTATAAACTTACTTTCACTTTCTCATCTTCCTTCCCCTCCATCTGACCTTTGATCCAAAACAACAAATTATCCAATAAGGAAGTTGTACCAATATATTGTGTTTCTAATAATTGCAGCAACCTATCTGTTTCTTCGGGAGGCACCATCCCCTGATTCACCAGGTTTAATACTCCTTTTGTGTTTACGAGCGGCGTTCTTAAGTCGTGCGAGATGATGGACAGGAGTTTACTCTTTGTTTTATTATCTTCTTCCAGCAATATATTTTGTTGTGAAATTTCTTTGTTGAGTTTGTCGAGCGATTCGGAGTTCATCTCTATGATCTCATTTTTCTGTTTCAACTCCTTACCAAAATATCTTTGTCTTTGGTAGTTTACCAAGGCAAGTACCGCAAGAACTGCCACGATGATCAAAATGAAAGTACCCACTGTAATGATCAGTAACTGTTCTTTTTGTACACGTATGGCGTTTTCTGCCTGGGTTTCCGCATTAGCTTTTAATATGTCCTGGTTCTTGATTACATCAATATAATTGAGGGCGTATTTCCTTTCATTCGCGTTCTGTATATTCAGGATTTTTACCAGTGAATCCTGCCATTGAGATGCTTTCTGAATATCGCCGTTCTTACGGTAAACTTCAATCAGCAAACTTGCGGCATCTTTGAGGATATTGGCAGCTGAAGCAATGCTGGCATCTTTAAAAGCATCTTTCGCATAATTAATAGCAATACCTGGCATATTTTTGGTGTTGTTCAAAATGCCCAATTGCAATTCGTTTTTAGCTGCACCATACCTGTCATTTGCCACTTGATTCAGGTAAAGTGATTGCACATAATTAGTAGCGGCCTGGTTGTAGTTTTTTCTTTTTTCTTCCAGTAAGCCCATCAAATAATAGGACTTTCTTTCGCCCAATGAAAACTTAGAAGCTATACTGGCGTTGAGGGATGTTTTGAAACCTTGTTCTGCCTTTTCAAAATTATTCTTCATCAGTTCAATTTCAGCAATATTATTTCTGATATTGATGACCTCTTCCTGGTTTTTTAATGTGGCGAACACCTTTAAAGATTCATTATACAATTTAAGTGCCTCATCCATTTTACCATTCTGCTTATAGGATTGCCCCATTTGGTGACTGGTAAAAGCAATATGAAAAGTGTCTTTAAGTACTCTGAAAATTGGCAGGGCTTTGTGGAAGGTTGATAAAGCCTGTTGATCGTACCCCAGATGCTGGTAAGTTTGTCCTTGGTAAAGATAGTTAATGGCCAGACCTTTTTTGTATTGTACCTCACTAGCCAAACTTTCGGCGTTGAAAAGTCCATTTAAAGTCTTGGCTGCGTCCTGGTTCTTTTGTGAATACGCAACAATATTTAAAGAGTCGATCAACCTGATATCTGCGGCTGTAGCTTTTACTGTGGATACGTTTTTCTGCTGTGTAAATGCAGGCACACAAATCAATAGTAACAGAAGGGAATATAAACGGTTAGTTTTGGCCACGAATAACTACTAATGATAGAGAAAGGTATTAAAAAAAAAGGATATTGAAATTAAAAGCCCTCGATAAGAGGGCTTTTGTATAGACTAGCAATCGAGAGAAAAATTATGGGTTTAAAACTTCCCTAGAAATAACCAATTTCTGTATTTCAGAAGTTCCTTCACCAATAGTACACAATTTTGCGTCACGATAGTACTTCTCTACCGGAAAATCTTTTGTGTAACCGTAGCCTCCAAAGATCTGAACAGCTTCTGTTGCAGTTTTAACGGCTACTTCGCTGGCATAGTATTTAGCCATGGCTCCTTCTTTGGTTACTTTGCAACCCCTGTTTTTTAGGTCGCAGGCCTGCCAGATCAATAGGTCGGCAGCCATTATTTCTGTAGCCATATCAGCGAGTTTAAAACTGATACCCTGAAAGCTGGCAATTGGTTTATCAAACTGGTATCGCTCCTGTGAATATTGCAATGCCGCTTCATAAGCACCTTTGGCAATGCCGGCAGATAAAGCAGCAATGGAGATTCGTCCACCATCCAGTATTTTCATCGCTTGCCTGAAACCATCCCCTATTTCACCCAGGCGGTTTTCATCAGCGATCACACAATTATCAAAAATCATTTCAGTTGTTTCGCTGGCACGCATGCCCAGTTTGTTTTCTTTCTTACCGGCAGAAAAACCCTTTGTTCCTCTTTCAACCACAAAAGCCGTGGCATTTCCCTGGGTTCTTGGTTCGCCTGTTCTGCAAATAACAACAGCAATATCTCCGCTTTTGCCATGGGTGATCCAGGTTTTCGTTCCGTTCAAAACCCAATCATTTCCTTGCTTGGTAGCCGTTGTTTTCATATTACCAGCATCACTTCCTGTATTGGGTTCTGTAAGGCCCCAGGCGCCCAGCCACTCGCCTGTAGCCAGTTTGTGTAACCACTTTGTTTTTTGTGCCTGGTTACCAAAGCTGAGAATATGGTTGGTGCATAGTGAATTATGGGCAGCAACACTTAATCCTATTGAACCGCAAACTTTGGCAATTTCCTGGATAATAGCATTGTATTCAAAATAACCCAAACCAGCACCCCCAAATTCTTCGGGTACCAAAATGCCCATCATACCGGCATTTCCTAGTTTCTTAAAAAGTTCATGGGGGAAAACCTGCGATTCATCCCATTCCATTACAAAGGGTTTGATATGTTGTTTGGTGAAATCTCTGGCACTATGTGCCACTTGCTCGGTAAGTTCTGTTGGTTGAAAATGCATATTGAGACGTTTTTAAATAGACGGAGGTCGCCCAAAAAAACAAGCAATCGTTATCTGGCGACCTCC
>CALRUV010000307.1:0-3828 GCA_943371455.1 Chitinophaga pinensis
AAGAGTTAAATTAAATTTGGATTTCAACATAGAAGATTCGCAGATTATTTAATAAATCTGCGAATCTGCGGCTACTATTTTACTCATTAACAATTCACAAAGTTTGATAATCGTATCTTGCACTTATGGCAAAGATGAAAAAGAATAAAGTTCCAGTAATATTAATCACCAACGATGATGGTGTAACAGCCCCAGGCATTAGAGCGCTGGTTGAGGCTGTGAAGGGTTTGGGTAAGATTATTGTAGTAGCTCCCGATAAACCTCAAAGCGGCATGGGGCATGCGATTACAATTGGTCAGCCCTTACGCATGAGTAAGGTAAATGTATTTGAAGGCGTAGAAGCTTATAGCTGTAGCGGTACACCTGTTGATTGTGTAAAACTAGCGGTTGACAAAGTGATTCATGATAAACCCGCCATCTGTTTGAGTGGCATTAACCATGGCGCCAATCATTCTATCAATGTGATTTATTCCGGTACTATGTCGGCTGCTTTGGAAGCTTCTATAGAAAGCATACCCAGCATAGGTTTCAGCTTACTTGACATGAGTATTGAAGCAGATTTTACGGCTGCTAAAAAATATGCAAGAATATTGGTAGAACATATGTTAAGCAGTAAACAAGCTGATAAACATGTGTGTTTAAATGTAAATATCCCCAAAGGCGAGGATAAATTGATTAAGGGCATCAAAATTTGCAGACAGGCTTATGCCAAATACCAGGAAGAATTTGATGAAAGAAAGGATCCGCATGGCAGGAAATATTACTGGCTCACGGGAGAATTTCTAAATTTTGATAAAGGGAAGGATACCGATGTATGGGCATTAGAGCATAATTATGTTAGTGTAGTGCCTGTTCAATTCGATCTCACCAACCATGCACTGAAAAAGAAATTGGAAACCAACTGGAAATTCTGATGCTGCAAAAAGATAATTTAGTTTTTGGATTGATACTGGGCTTCCTGGCGCCGGTGATTGGCTTTGTGGCTTATTATTTCATCAAATTTAGATTGTTCAAGTTCAGGGAATTTGTGGAAGTGCTGATGATGCAGAAATCATTGATCTCGGGTATTATTAGTATTAGTTTGCTGGCAGATGCTATACTTTTCACCATCTATATTAATAAACAAAAAGATAAAACTTCAGCGGGAATTTTTATAGCTACCTGTACTTATGCAATTGTGGCTTTGGTGTTTAAATGGTTTGGTTAGTTAGTATGTATCGCTTTTATGAGTGTTTTTTTTCAACACAGAGGCTCAGAGATACGGAGGTTCACAGAGAAACATTATTTATTTTGAAGGAGGTGGAATGGTGCCGTTTGCCTGGGCTTCGAGGGAGAATTTGTAGCGCCTGATGGCTTTGGTGATGGCTAAAGCAGTTTGTAACTGACCATCTTCACTTGTAATAAAAGTTTCTTCTTCGGGATTGGATAAGAATCCTACTTCAATTAAAATGGCGGGCATGGCAACAGCCTGTAAAACCCAGATACCTTTTTCATCTCTTTGCTTGGCTCCTCTGCTTACACGACCGGAGTTTACAAATTCTTCTTCTACGGTTTCTGCCAGTTTCCTGCTTTTATTGGCAAATTCCTGGGTACGCAACGAATTGATCATCTTCATGGCTGGGTTATCGTTGGTGGTTAAAACTAGGATGGCCGTATCACTGAAATTATTCTCCATCAAAGCTTCTTCCTTGTCTTTTGTTTTGCCAACACCCCATATATAAGTTTCCGTGCCCATGGCGGGGTTGGGACTTGTCCAGTAGCGATAAACAGGTACTTTTTTCTTGACTGATTTGCCCTTTCTTTTGACCGTTTTGGTAGTGTATCCGGTAATTTCTGAATGACGGATAGGGTTTACATCATTACAATGTATCGAAATAAACAGATCCCCTTTGGCGGCATTGGCTTTGTTGGCTTTTACAACAGGGCTGTTGAATTCATCAGTGGTTCGTGTCATAATAACCGTAACATCCGGAATCTGTTCGTGAATGGTGGCTTCTAATTTTAGTGCAATTGCAAGTGAAATATCTTTTTCCTCACCATGGGTTCCGGATGCGCCATAGAATTTACCGGCTTCAGATGATGGACCACCATGGCCCGCATCTATCACAATTCTTTTGAGGGGTTGTTTAAGTGTTTTGTTCTGAGCAAAATTTACGGATGTAGCAAGGCAACTAACTATCAAAAGTAGTCCTGGAATCATTGCCGGAAATCTTAGCATAATGGCGACCGTTTAAAATCAACTATCTGCTAAGTTAGGGAAGAAATTTCTTTAAAAATCCTTCCCTACTTTAATCTATACAGGAACTTGTTAAATTTTAGGGATTGTTCTATTCTTCGGTAATCACCCAAGTAATGGTTTTTTTATTTCTATACACTACTTCCTTACCATTCTGTGAAGCAGGATTCCATTTAGGACCATTGATAATTATGCGAATGGCTTCATCTTTCGTTCCAAAACCCGGATCATTTTCTGCTTGTACATCGCTGATATTTCCTGATTTATCAATGATAAAATTAAGGTTCACTTTGTAAGTTCCTGGAGGTGCCCCTTTATCAATTGGCAGGTCAAGATTTAAATTTTTTTCGAGGTATTGTTTCCATCCGTTTTCACCACCCGGAAATGAAGCAGGAACTTGTGTTAACGTAAATACTTTGTTCGATTCTTTTTCTTTCACAAAGTCCCTTTTAACTGTTACATCAGTTTTCACATCCGTCTTTGCATCCACTTTAACGCCTACCAAATTTGTATGTGTTTCATTAATATTCACATTAGGTTTCACTTCAACCCCTTCTACGCTAATGGGTGTTTTTCTTACATTGGTTACAGAAATCGGGAACCCCTTTCTTACAATTGGCGGAGGTGGTGGTGGAGCTACTGGCAGTTTACCGTATTTAGCTTCTGCTTTTTTCTTGATTTCAGGCTTTGTTAAATCATAGGTTTCTTCTGTTCCGTCTTTCAATTCCACCTGCATTTTTAAGGATTGGAAAGACCACCAATATACTTTTATGACAGATGGATTCCTGGCCAGAAATTCTTTCATCACAGGATCCGTACTGCCTTTGTATCCAATAACTGAAGCCTGTCCCAGATCTCTGTCAATTCCCGCTGCTTTATCTAAAACTGTTACCTGGTTGGCTTTACCCTTTGTTGTGATCACGATAACGCCATCTGCACCTTGCTCACCATATATTGCCTTTGCAGATTCATTCTTTAATACATCAATTGATTGGATCTGGTTGGGGTCAATTTTGTTAACAAAGGTACTATCCACTTTTACGCCATCTACTATATATAACGCTTTTTGCATGGAGCCAGGCTTTACTTCTTTTGCCTTATGTGTATTGGCATAAGCTTTTGTTGTAATCACAATCACTCCATTTTTTCCCTCTTCTCCATATATGGCCGTTGCCTTTTCATTTTTATAAACATCCACCGAAGCGATCTGATTCGGATCTATTTTATCAGCCTCTGCTTTGGTTACTTTTTTAAAATCGATCAACATCATCGGAGCATTAGCAGTATCTGTTAAAGTCTTGTATCCAATCACTTTTATTTCGCCATAAAGCTTGCCATTGAGGGTATCCCCTGTTTTGATTCTTACCGTATCGGATTTTGTATTTTCTAAAAACTCTTTACCTTCTGTAACTACATTTTCCATCAATGATGCCACTGAAATAGTTGTGGCTGTTTGTTGGTCTTTGTTCCTGAATGCGAAAAGAACGATCACAATTGCCAGCAAAGGCAATACCACCAAGCGTCTCATATAACTGAATTTTGGGTTTTTTCTATTGGTTAACATTTGTATGCGCCTTTTAATGGGTGAAAAA
>CALRUV010000308.1:0-3816 GCA_943371455.1 Chitinophaga pinensis
TGTTGTGCTATGGATGAAATACTGGTAAAGCTTGTAACAGCTATTACCAATGCCAGTTTATAATTCATGGAACTATTTTAGATTAAATTTTAATTATTGCAAATAAAGATTATCTGATTTTCTGATAATTGATGTTATCAAATTATTTCTATTTTATTATAATACTGTTATGCAACCCTACAAATGTAATTTGGTTTTGCTTGGGAGATACTTTTGCAGAATAATCATTCTGTTTTCCCGAAAATCATCCACTTCATGAACAAAACTGACAATCGCTCCATTCCAATGATGACATGCTTTCTGATTATGTCGTTATGCATTAGCCAGATATCAAAGGCCGAAACGATTACACCTGCAGGCTATTACCAAAATATGCCCGACCAGGTTATCACAGGAAAGATAACAGATATTTCAACGGGGATGCCACTAAGCGGGGCAACCATAACAATAAAAGGCTCCAGTAGCAATACCAGTTCTGATGCTAATGGTAAGTTCAGCATCAAAAGCACTAATGCAAAAGGGTCATTAGTTGTTAGTTATATTGGATACGAAACCTTGGAATATTCATTCGCTGATAATAAAGTATTGAATATCTCTTTAAGACCATCGTCACAGGATCTGGCACAGGTAGTGGTGGTTGGTTATGGCACTCAAACAAAAAGGGATGTAACCGGTTCGGTTAAATCAATCAAAAGTGAGTCCTTCAATAAAGGTATTATCAATGCTCCGGAGCAATTATTACAAGGTAAGGTTGCCGGTGTAAATGTTACTTCTGCCAGTGGTGAACCCGGTGGTATATTGGGTATCACGGTTCGGGGTCCGGGTGGTGTTCGTACAGGAAGTACGCCATTATTTGTGGTAGATGGATTAGCATTGGATAATTCAAGCACGGGAGGCGGAAATCCATTGAACTTTTTAAACCCGCAGGATATTGAAGCTATCGATGTATTAAAAGATGCATCAGCAACGGCTATCTATGGATCCAGAGGTGCTAATGGTGTTATTTTGATTACCACAAAAAAAGGCAAGGCTGGTATTTCGAATATTACTTTTTCTACTGCTTATGGGATCTCCTCATTAGCGAACCCATTGGCCGTTTTTTCTGCGGATGATTATAAGATTCAGGTACCTGCAGTTGGTGGTGTACTTGACAATAAGGGTGGTAATACCGATTGGCAAAATGAAATTACCCGTTCTGCACAAACGCAAAACCACAATCTTTCTTTAACAGGTGGCACCGACAAGCTTACCTATTATGCTTCATTCGGTTTGCAAAAGCAGGAAGGTATCATTAAATTCAATTCACTCGACAGATACACTGGTAGGTTTAATGCTACCCAAAAATTTCTGGAAGACCGTTTAACTATTGAAGCCAATATGAGTGTTACAGGTACTTCCAATACGCGCCCACCTATCTCAAGTGTTATAGGGGATGCCATATCCAATAATCCTACCTATCCGGCTTATGATGCAAGTGGTAATCCTGCACAATATTTAAATATCAACAATCCTTTGCAGAGTTTTTTACTTGATCAGGAATTTACAAAAATCAACAGGATCATCGGTAATATCTCTCCTTCTTTTAAAATTATTAAAGGACTTACTTTTAAAATGAATTTTGGTGTAGATAATTCAAATGGCACAAGGGATGTTCAATCTCAGCCAAATGCAGTTCCATTTAGAGATGGAAGGATTGAAACTTTTTACACTACCAACAGGAATACCTTATTTGAAAATTACCTAACCTATAACCTGAATACAGGTAAACACAGTATCTCTGCATTGGCTGGTTATTCTTACCAGAAAATATTTTTACAGGGACGTAATTACAGCATCAACCGTTTTGGTATATCTTCCGTTGAACCTCAGTACAACCCGGGTTTAGGTCAGGAGCTAACCCTTGCTAATAACAGGCCTGGTGGTTATGCCGTCATCAATGAACTACAATCTTATTTTGGAAGAATTAATTACCAGTACAAAAACAAATACCTCGCTACTATAAATGTGCGTGCAGATGGTTCGTCTAAATTTGGTTCTAATAATAAGTATGGTATTTTCCCGTCATTTGCATTAGGATGGAAAATAAGTGAAGAAAAATTCATGGAGAATTCCATATTCAGTAATTTGAAATTAAGGGCTGGATGGGGACAAACCGGTAACCAGGAGATTCCTTCCAAGATAACACAGGCATTATTTACTTCAGCTGTTTCACCTACTACCAGCTATCCGCTTGCACCTTCAGGAACCTATCCTGCTGGTACTATTTTCTCACGTTTGGCCAATCCTAATATTCAATGGGAAGTGTCTAACCAAACCGATTTGGGTATTGACTTTAGTTTGCTGAAAGGCAGACTGAGTGGCTCTATCGACTTCTTCAATAAGGTTTCAAACAATATTTTATTGGAAGTGATACCTTCCGATCCTGTACAGCCAGCAGGAAGTTTCTGGACGAATGTGCAGGACATGAATATAACCAATAAGGGTATTGAAATGGAATTGGAATATAAAGTACGTAATGAAAAAGGCCTAAGCTATTCTGTGGGTGGTAACTTTACCATACAGAATAATAAAGTAACTAATTCGCCTTATTCTGTAATTCCTTCGGGTTCTGCATCAGGTTCCGGACTTACTTCAGCAACCATTAACGGGTATTTGAATAATGAGCCTATCGGTACTTTTTATTTACAGGAGTTTATTGGGTTTAATGCAGCAGGTTTGAGTATTTACCGCGATACTAATGGAGATGGTATTGTAAGTGATAAGGACAGAATAGCAGCTGGCACTGCACTTCCCAAAACTTTGTATAACTTCTTTGGTACACTTGGTTTCAGGGAGTTTGATTTTTCTATTAATTTCAATGGTGTTTCTGGAAATAAAATTTATGATAACACTGCCAATTCTAATTTCTATAAACTAAGACTTTCCAAAGGTATCAATACCACATCTGAAGCAATTGAAAACACAACTGAATCCATTAATAATGCAGCGCCTGTTAGCACACGTTTTCTAAAAAATGGTTCTTACCTGCGTTTAAACAACCTGGCTGTAGGGTATAATTTTAATACCACCAAACTGGGTATCAACAGGTATGTTTCTGCGTTAAGAATTTCGTTAACCGGACAAAACCTATTTGTAATTACACCTTATAACGGCTACGACCCGGAAGTTAATACAGATAGAACCATCAATGGTATTTCCTCTTACGGCATCGATTACCTCAGCTATCCAAAAGCAAGATCTTTTGTATTTGGTTTAAATGTATCCTTCTAAATAATATTTTATATGAAAAAGAATTTTATTTCCTTATTCACACTAACCTTACTGCTTGCAACCATTAGCAGTTGTACCAAATTAACAGAAACAGTGTTGGATGAATCTTCTGCAACCGGACAAACGGAAAAGCAGATTGCCGATGGATTGATTGCGCCAGTATATGCATGGCTTCCAACTATTTACTCGCACACTGTTTATTTTACTTTACAGGAAATTTCTACAGATGAAGCCATACTTCCCTATCGTGGGGGCACCGATTGGGGTGATAACGGTATTTTCATTTCTTTGCACAAACACGAAACAGCTACAACAGATCCAAATGTGCGCAACACCTGGAACCTGATTACACAGGAAATTTCCAGATCTATCACTGCCATAACCTCATTGAAAGATAATAAAGATCCCAATAAGAACCTGTATATAGCAGAAGCAAGGGGTATGCGTGCTTTTTATAATATGCTGAGTTTAGATCTTTTTGGAATTGCTTTTGTTAAAGATGATCCGGGAGCAACTTCTGTTATTATTCGTGGTGCTGAAGCAGTA
>CALRUV010000309.1:0-3763 GCA_943371455.1 Chitinophaga pinensis
CGGCCAGTCCGGGAGCATTCAATAAAACCATCACAGTTGTATCTAATGCTTCATCACCGCAAAGCGTGATAACTATCAAGGGTGAGGTAAAACCTGCTGCTCAGGCTGCTGCTACCCCTGCCACAACAGGAGGAACCAAAAAGAACTAGTACAGTTTTAATACAATGATTTTAAACAGCATGGTGAAAACCATGCTGTTTTTTTGTAGGTATCTATCAAAGAAATCTGATACAAAGGATTTAAAGATCAACTGATTCTTCTAAACTCTAAAAACATGTTAAGGTTAGTCGACTTTTACCTCTCAAAAGGGCCTTAACAATCTTTAACACGCGATTTTGGGGGCTTTGGCAGCGTTTTTGCATTGTTGGGGTATCATCAAAGAAAAACACTCCTATGCAGACATTAGTGAATAGCATTCAAAAATTATTGAAACAGAAACTTAATATCAATACCCAAGCAATTACCCCAAAAACCGATCTTAAAAAAGATTTAAACCTGGTAGATTGGGAAATGGCTTATTTAATGAATGCGGTGGAAAAGAAATGGCATGTTTCCATCAACCAGTCTGACCTTGAAAAAATCGGGAATATCGAACAATTGGTGGCTGTTGTGAAGCAAAAGGGAATTTAATGATCGCTTTTACTGTTTCGCTTTAAACACTATAGCCATTCTTGTAGAATCTTACCAAAATATGATCAAAGATTGGGGAAATAAGAATTGAAAACTGTTACTTTGAACAGTTATGAGTTTATCCATCGCATCTTTGAATTCGGGCAGTAATGGCAATTGTTATTACCTCGGTAACCAGGAGGAAGCTATTCTGGTTGATGCGGGCCTGTCTTTAAGAGAAACCGAAAAAAGAATGAAGCGCCTGGGGCTTTTGATGGAAAAAATAAAAGCTATTTTCATCTCCCACGAACACATTGACCATATCACCGGATTACCTGCTATCTCAAAAAAATACCAGATACCTGTTTACCTTTCTTCAGAGACTTATCGCAATAGCAGAATACCTATCGAAGAACATTTGTTGCATCACTTTTCTGCAGACCAGGAAATAAATATCGGAAATATCCAAATTATTTGTTTTGTTAAAAAGCATGATGCTGCGGATCCATTTAGTTTCCTGGTAAGTTCTGCTATGGCAAAGGTTTCCGTAATTACTGATATAGGCATTGCCTGCAAACAGGTTATCAAATATTTTAAACAATCACATGCAGCTTTTCTGGAAGCCAATTACGATGAAATGATGTTGGAAAAAGGTCATTATCCCTATCATTTAAAAAACAGGATCCGGGGTGGACTGGGGCATTTATCTAATGAGCAGGCTTTAGCATTATTTTTAACACACCGAACACCCAACCTGCAACAGCTCATACTATCCCATCTTTCAAAAAACAACAATGATCCTGCTATTGTTGCTAACCTTTTTGCGCCGCATGCAGGTAATACGGAAATAATAGTTGCTTCCAGGTACCAGGAATCTGCTTTGTACACTATTAGCGGGAATATGACTGTTGAAAAACATACCACAAAAAAACTTTTTGTAAAACCTACCCAGCTTAGCTTATTTAATTATGGGTAAGAGTGAATAAAAAGAAAGACTTTTAAATTCGGCGTCTCTTCTTTTCCCCGTCTGCCGATAAGCAGGTTCGTTTCTCTCTTATTGAAAAAGCTCTCCGTGAAACTCTGTAAATCCGTGACTCTGTGGTAAAAAGAATATATACAATTGATTGATTATTTACTTTTAACACAGAGAGCACAAAGGTGCACAAAGTTTCACAGAGGTTTCGATAAGAAAAGATTAATAAAAAAATGCCCCTAAAATTTAGGAGCATTTTCAAATCTCTTATCATTAATTTACAGGAACCACAGGACCTTTTCTGATGGCTTTCGCTTGTTTTGGCCATTCACCGGGTTTGCCGGTTCTGTCGTTGGGGAGTACGCTTTTTTCTCTGGTAAATGTTTCAGGGTCTTCCGAAGCCATATAAACAAGTATAGCAGTTAAGGCTGCATTATTGCGTACATCATCAAAAACAATTTTATCATAGGTATCCCTATTGGTATGCCATGTATAATTAAAATAGGACCAGTTCAAAGCTCCCAATGAAAAACCTGGTGCTCCTACTGCTACAAAAGAAGCAAAATCTGAACCACCCCCACCTGGTGCTCCCGGGAAAGTTGTTTTGATAGAATCTTTCATCGATTTAGGTACAGCAGCTAACCACCTGTTTAAAAATTTACCTGACTGCTGAAATCCTTGTCCGGAAAGATTTACAATCCTGCCTGTTCCATTATCCTGGTTAAACAAAGCTTGAAGTTTATCAACGATCTCCGGATGATCTTCAACAAAAGCCCTTGATCCATTCAAACCCTGTTCCTCACTGCCCCAATGCCCAACCAGTATGGTTCTTTTAGGATTAGGATACACCAGCTTTAAAATTCTTAAAGCTTCCATCATGGTAAGTGTTCCTGTACCATTGTCTGTAGCACCCGTTCCACCATCCCATGAATCGAAGTGGGCAGATAACATCACATATTCCTCAGGTTTTTCTGTTCCCTTAATTTCTGCAATGGTATTAAATGCAGGAACAGTTCCATTGGATTTAGAATCTGTACGGATACTGATCTTTGGATTATCACCAGATTCTACCAAACGATACAACAAAGTATAATCTTCCAATGCAATGTCAACCGTAGGTATCTTTTGGGTATTGGCATTGAAAATTTTATCAACCCCAAAACCCTGCGACCAGTTATTACCTACAATACCCGCTGCACCGGCTTTCTCGAGTATAATAGGCAACATTCTGGCAGAATAACCGGTTTTACGAATTCTTTTGGTCCAGGCTTCTGTTTGTGCTGTCCTGTTTTTCTTCATCTTTTCGAAAGATTCTTTTGTGGCAAATTCCTGCCAGTTATAATCTGGTCTTCCGGTAGGTTGACAGATGGAAACCATCACAAATTTTCCTTTCACATTAGGCAGCCAAGCCTGAAAAGCCAATGAATCTTCCAGATCTGGAATAATGATAAGTTCTGCACTGATTGCTTTGCCCTTAGTAGAAGGGCACCAGGCCAATTGTGTGCCTTCCAGCGATCTTACCCTGGGTGAAATCATATCGATATGCGTTATGCCTCTTTCCCACCCTTTCCATTCGCCCCATTGCTCATTTTTGGCAGTAATCCCCCAATTGGTGTATTTGGCTACTGCCCAATCATTGGCTTCTTGCATTTGTGGCGTGCCTACCAGTCTCGGACCTATCTTATCTAATAATTCATGTGCTAATTTTTCTAGTTGGGAATTGTCTTTTGCCTCTTTGAGTATCTTTTCAATTACCGGATCTGCGTTTTGTGCCAACAAAGGCTGAAGATTGGCAGCAATCATGAGTAATAGGAAGACTATGCTTCTGCAACTTATTTTACTTAATTGATTGGGGTATATTGTTTTCATCTTTCTAAAGTATAAAACAATTACAAGTCTACCTACAAATGCAATAAAAAATAAAATGGAATAAAAGGGAAATAAGTAGATCAGGCCTCAGGAAAAAAGACTTGCACTTTGTCGTGCATTTTTAACTCTTCCAGGTTCTCAATACTCAGTGGCTTGCTGATAAACTGGATAACCACAGGGTATTTCTTAGCCTGCGCAAAATCTTCGGGATCTATAGTGGAAGAAAGGATAACAATATGGGTATTCAAAAGCTTTGAGGCATACAATGGCACATAAGCTTCCAAAAATTCCCAACCATTCATGATGGGCATA
>CALRUV010000310.1:0-3753 GCA_943371455.1 Chitinophaga pinensis
AAGGAGAAGATAGGGCACAACGTGCTATAGAAGAAGCTTTGGCTTCGCCTTTATTGAATGATAATGATATCAGAGGTGCCAAATGGATCCTGATCAATATCAATAGTGCAGAAGGCGAACATGAATGTACCATGGATGAATTGGAGATCATCAATAACCATCTGCGTTTACAGGCAGGCGAGAATACAGATGTAATTGTAGGTATGGGTTACGATCCCGAACTGGATAAAAAAATCGGCATAACCCTTATTGCTACAGGTTTTGAGCACAAAGATCCTTTTGCCAAAGCCGCTGCACCTAAAAAAGTAGCAGCCCCTGAACCTGAAAAAGTTGTCATGGTTTTAGGAATGGAAACAGAAGAAACCAAAAAACCGGTGGCGAAAATTGCAGATCTATCTGTTGCAGAAAAATCTGTTGCTGTTGAAGAGTTAAAAGATCCTTTTGCACCAAGTATGCATGAAGTATTACCACTGGAACAAATGCTGACCGTATTTAGCAAAAATGATTTTTCTACCAGTTCTGTTCATATTTATGAAGAATCTGCTGCCGAAAAAGAATCGGAGGTTTTACAATTCGAACTAAATCCCGAGATCACAGCAGAAGTAAATATTGTAGCACCTGTTGAAGAAGTACATGTGCCTAAATCTGCCATTGAAGAACTCATGGATTTTCAGGTGAATGAAAAAACAGAAGCACCTGTATCCCTTTTATCCGGAATACTTAGTAAGCCTTCAAATATTTATGCAGATGCAGAAATGGAATATTCTGCGCCAGTAGTAGAAATGAAACAGCCTGAAGTAGAAATGCCCACTGCTGTGCATACTTTTGAACTGCCAATAGTTGCAGAAGAAGAAACCATGCATATGGTAGTGAAAGAAAAGGAAGAAGCAAAAGCACCAGTGGCAGAAGTACCTGCCCCACAGCCCACTGCTGTTTGCGATGATTTTATGCTTGATGAAGCAGAAGGTCAGAAAAGACGCGCTGCTGAAAGAATTCAAAAACTGCGTAACCTGTCTTACAATATGAATACTGCCGATAATAACCAGGAGTTTGATGCAGTGCCTGCTTATGTTAGAAGAAACATGGAATTATTTGGCAATACCCTTACATCTGTTGAAAATTTTTACAGCAAATACACAGTGGGTAAGGATGATAATGAACAAACAAAAATTTCTTCTATCAATACTTTTCTGGATGGCAAAAAACCCGACTAACCCTTGCTTGCAATACTAGTGTTTACTTTTTGGTGATTTTAGTTGTTAACCCCCGATGGTGAATCGGGGGTTTTTGTTGCTTGTATTCAGCAGCTAAAGTCTCATCTTTGCAATAATTATATAAGGCATATTTTTTGAAGTGCCTTTTTACTTTTTAACATCCTAAATCAATGATACATGCCTACAGTAATATTAACCGGCGGAACAGGAATGATAGGTAAACACTTAACCAGCTTATTGGTAAGCAAAGGGTATGAGGTGATCATCCTGAGCAGGCAAAGATCTGCTAACCCAACTGATGGCGGACATGTAAGCTATGCACAATGGGATATTGAGAAGCAGATCATTGATAGGGAGGCCATTGAAAAAGCTGATTATATCATTCACCTGGCGGGTGCAGGTGTGGCAGATAAAAGATGGAGTAAAAAAAGGAAGGAAGAAATTGTTTCGAGTAGGATAGAAAGTAGCGCACTTTTAGTTAAATCATTACAGGAAATCCCTAATAAAGTAAAAACGGTCATCAGTACTTCAGCCATTGGTTGGTATGGGCCTGATACGTCCGCAACTTTAAAAAATGGATTTAAAGAAGATGCCAAAGCTGACGTTGCCTTTCTGGGACATACCTGTAGCTTATGGGAAGAAAGCGTTGAACCGATAGCCAGCTTGTCTATTCGCCTGGTAAAATTGCGTGTAGGAATCGTTTTGAGTAATAGTGGGGGTGCTCTGGTTGAATTTAAAAAACCGCTGAAAGCCGGAGTAGCAGCTATTCTTGGTGATGGTAAACAAATGATAAGCTGGATTCATGTTGAAGATCTTTGCAACATGTTTGTATACGCCATGGAAAATGATCCCTTAAAAGGCGCCTACAATGCGGTGGCACCGCATCCGGTAACCAATAAACAGCTTACAATTACACTGGCAAAGCAATTGCGCCATCAATTTTATATTCCTGTATATGTTCCTGCTTTTGTATTAAAAATAATTTTGGGAGAAATGAGTATCGAGGTATTGAAAAGCGCCAATGTTAGTGCATACAAAATTCAATTGGCAGGTTATGATTTCATCTATCCAACTATTGAAGAAGCTTTGAAGGATCTTGCACAATAGGCCTCTCTCTGTGAACCTCTGTATCTCCGTGTCTCCGTGTTGAAAAAAATCTCCGAATTCCGGGAAGCTATTCTTAACACAGAGGCTCAGAGTTACAGAGTTGCACAGAGTTAGAGGTCTCGTTTTTTATGCACCCGGTAACAAATAAACCAAATTAGGGCAGTAAGTAAAATAGTATACACTACATGTTCGGGAATCTGACCGATGGCCAGATCATAAGAAGCTTTGGCATCCTTCCCAAATCTGGAGAAAAATGCAGGCACAGGAATTAACCTGTCTGATATTTCAAAAGGAAGGAAACGCCCTACATCATTGAGTTTGAAGCGTGCATAGTTCATGGCTATGTTCTCAATGATCAGGTAATAAAACAGGAAAATCCCAAGGGCTATAAATGCCTTTTTAATCACATACCCTAACAAAAATGCAATAGACAACTGGGCAAATGTTTGCAGCAGGAAGAGCGGAATGTATTGCAATTCTTTCGACCATTGATAAACCGTAGCCGAATCGGCATAAACGCCAAAGCCAAAAGCAACCAGTATATAAAATCCAGTTACAATTAAAGACACGATCAATACATCAAAAAGTTTGCTCGTAATAAACTGTTCCCTGCTCCAGCCATCAATGATATTCTGACGATGTGTTTTAAAAGTATATTCATTGGTTACCAGCATGATCACTAAAATGGATGGCAACAATATAAAAAAAGAAGAAAAATAGGCAACAGAATGCCAGGTTTCGGGAAATGCAAAAGGGTTGCCCAGGAACATTCTGGCAATATTCTTTGCCATGTCCTTACCAGTGGTGGCTTGTATATAACCGTAATAGGTCATGGTATTAATGGCAGGATAGGTAAGCATCACAATAACCACCATCCACCAGAAAGCCGGGTATTTTTTTATTTTAAGCCATTCGATTTTTATCAAAGGAGTCATAAAGCAATATTTTATTTGTCATTAGTTAATTCAAAGAACCTTGTTTCCAAACGTTCTTTGCGAACCAGTAATGAGTTTAAACTAATACCTTTTTCAAAACAATATTTATTAATGTCTTCCAGTTTTGCAGTGCCCATGGGGAAAAACAATTGTATCCTCTTCCCGTCTCTTTTGATATTGGTATGTGCAGGATAGTTTTCCAACAGTGCAAATAACTGATCAGGATCTGCTGCTGAAACTTCTACAATGTCTTCATTAGAAAAAACCTCATCCACATTTCCTGCCGTGATCAATGTGCCTTTTTTTAGGATGGCAACATGGGTGCAAACTTTTTCTACTTCATCTAAGAGGTGACTGGCCATAATGATCGTCTTGCCTCTTTTTGCAAGCTCTTTGATCAGTTCCCTGATCTCTGCAATGCCTACTGGATCCAATCCATTGGTAGGTTCGTCAAACACCAATACCTGCGGGTCTCCCAGCAAAGCAGCAGCAATGGC
>CALRUV010000311.1:0-3737 GCA_943371455.1 Chitinophaga pinensis
TTCTAATCTCTCAAAAAAACCAAGTGTTTGTTGCTTTATTTCCGGGTCCAATCCGGGATGTTCAATAGACTCTTTGAAATAAGCGAATTTGTACGATTTATCTGAACCAGTTAATTCTTTCGCATATGCCGGAACAGCCTGTGTAGAAACAGTGCTATCAAAATCATCTTCTCCGGCGATTATTTCTAAAACCAATGCCAGGTCTTCTATAGATTTTCCAAAAATACCTATCTGGTCAAAGGAAGAAGCATAAGCAATTAAGCCATATCTGGAAATTCTGCCATAACTGGGCTTCAATCCAATCACCCCGCAAAAGTCGGCAGGCTGCCTTACAGAACCACCGGTGTCACTTCCCAAACTCAACATGCACATTCCAGCCTGAACAGCTACAGCAGAGCCGCCGGATGAACCACCGGGCACGCGTGACTCGTCAATTGCATTCTTTACTGCCCCGAAAGAAGAGTTTTCATTACTACTCCCCATGGCAAACTCATCACAATTTTGTCTGCCAATAATGATCGCACCAGCAGCCAATAATTTTTCAACGGCAGTGGCATGATAAATAGCGGTAAAGTTTTGCAGAATTTGCGAAGCAGCGGAAAGATGGTGCCCTTTATAACTGATCACATCTTTTAGACCGATGATTACGCCATGGAGCGGACCTGTTAATTTGTCGGAAAGCCTTTCCTGATCAAGTTGGTTTGCACGCTCCAATGCCTCTTCCTGGTAAACTTCCAGAAAAGCATTCAGGTGTTGGTTTGCAGCTATCGATTGTAAATAAAAATGAACGGCCTCCACACAGGTGGTTTGGCCGTTCTGTAATGCAATAAGATAGTCTTTGATGGATGTATAACTAAACAAAGGCTATAAAGCTTTTGGAAAATGAATTACGGTTGCGGAGTTGTTGACTGGTCTTTTTCTTTCATACCTTCTTCCAGTTCTTTTTTCACATTGTTTTTGGCGTCGTTGAATTCGCGGATGCCTTTACCCAGACCACGCATAAATTCAGGGATTTTTCGTCCACCAAATAAAACCAATACCACTACTGCAATCAGCAAAATTTCTTGAAATCCTAGGTTGCCCATAATTATCGTTTTAAGAGGTTCAAAGTTAATGTAAAACAAATGTCCTGCCCTAAAAATATTGAAACCCGAAGATAGTAGGAAATAAAAAGCGGAAGCAGGCTATTAACCAAACTTCCGCTATTAAAAATATCTGTAAAAGAATACTAGTAACGCTTTTCCTTAATACGTGCACTCTTACCACTACGCTCGCGCAGGTAGTATAATTTAGCACGACGAACCTTACCTGCTTTATTTAACAGGATAGAATCGATATTTGGTGAAAGGATAGGGAACAAACGCTCCACACCAACACCGTCAGAGATCTTACGAACAGTGAAAGAAGCGGTAGCACCATTTCCCTGTAATTTGATTACATCTCCACGGAAACTCTGGATACGCTCTTTACCACCCTCAACAATCTTATAGTTTACGGTAATATTATCACCAGCCTTAAAATTAGGATGGGTTTTCTTAGTTGTCAACTGATCGTGTACAAACTGAACTGCTGCGTTCATAACTTTATTTTTTTGCGGACGGCAAAGGTAAGGAAATAATTAATAATTACTAATCAGAAACCAGTAATTTTTTACCTCGCTACATTTATTGCCCTTTTTTCTCTGATTACGGTAACTTTTATCTGTCCGGGATAGGTCATTTCGGTCTGGATCTTCTGGGCTATTTCAAAGCTCAGTTTATCACTATCCATATCTGTAACCTTATCAGCCTCAACGATTACCCTCAATTCTCTGCCAGCCTGTATAGCATAAGCTTTCTCAACACCCGGGTAGGCCATGGCCAAATTCTCGAGGTCTTTGATCCTTTGCAGGTATTGCTGCATAATTTCCCTTCTCGCTCCCGGGCGGGCACCGCTGATAGCATCACAGGCCTGAATAATGGGCGAGATCACATATTGCATCTCCATTTCATCATGGTGGGCACCGATGGCATTTACTACAGCCGGATTCTCACCATATTTTTCAGCCAATTTAGCACCCAGTAATGCGTGGGTCAATTCGGTTTCCTCATCGGGCACTTTGCCTATATCGTGTAAAAGACCCGCTCTTTTGGCCAATTTGGGGTTCATACCCAGTTCAGCTGCCATGATAGCGCAAAGATTTGCTGTTTCACGACTGTGCATCAATAGGTTCTGACCGTAGGAAGACCTAAAACGCATCTTACCCACCAAACGAACCAGTTCTTTATGCAAGCCATGGATACCCATTTCAATTACGGTACGTTCACCAATCTCCATGATCTGCTCTTCTAACTGGCGGCGTGTTTTTTCTACTACTTCCTCAATACGGGCAGGGTGAATTCTACCGTCGGAAACCAGTCTTTGCAAGCTTAAACGGGCAATTTCTCTGCGTAAAGGGTCGAAGGATGAAAGGATGATGGCTTCGGGTGTATCATCTACAATCAGGTCAACACCGGTGGCTGCTTCAATGGCGCGGATATTTCTTCCTTCACGGCCAATGATCTGTCCTTTTATTTCATCTGTTTCTAGGTTAAATACGGTAACCGTATTTTCAATGGTAACTTCTGCGGCTGTTCTTTGTATGGATTGAATAACAATTTTCCTGGCCTCTTTATTGGCCTTTAGTTTGGCATCTTCTATAATCTCCTGCTGTAGGGTTAATGCCTGAGAATGCGCTTCTGCTTTAAGACTCTCTACTAATTGCGATTTGGCTTCTTCGGCACTTAAACCGGCAATTTTTTCCAGTCTGCGGATATGTTCTTCCTGGTGCTTCTCCAGCTCAGTTCGCTTCAGATTAACCACCTCAATTTGGCGATTGAGATTGTCTTTTATTATTTCATTATCCTTGATCTGTTTTTCTACCGAAGCCTCTTTCTGGTTAATAGAAATCTCTTTCTGCTTAATACGGTTCTCTGTTTCACCTAATTTCCGGTTACGCTCCAACACATCTCTTTCGTATTCGGATTTTAGCTGAACATACTTCTCTTTGGCTTCAAGTTGTTTCTCTTTTTTTACCGTTTCGGCCCTTAATTCGGCTTCTTTTAGGATGTTTTGAGCCTGGTATTCTGCATCTTCTACTTGTTTTTTAGTGTTTTTAGAGAAAATCAGCCTACCTGCTATTAGTCCTGCAATCAGTGCAACCGCACCAATTATCATCAATAATACATTCTGGTCCATTGTTTTGGCAAGTTTTAAAATAGTTCACAATATGTCTTTTTACACATCTCATTTTCTCGTAATAAGTAAATGATAGGGTACGAAGATAATTAATTAGGCGGAAGAAACCCTGAGAAGGTTTTGATGCTATAATAATAGATAGGGAGTGGTTGTCAAGGGTTTACTGAACTGCCATGAGCATTTACCTCTTACCTCCAACACTAGATCAGAGGTTATTGTTATCGGCAAGGGCTTTATCGATCAATTTTTCCAATCCCAGCATCTTTTCTGCAGCTTCATCTAGTTTCATCTGATCCAACCCTGATTTACTTTGTTCTGTGGCAAACCACAACAATACCATGGATACGTAATCCTGCATATCCTTTCCGGCAAAACTGGTTTTGAATTGGCTGATCTTATCATTGATGAGCAGGGCTGTTTTACGCAGCATTTCCTCATCAGCCGCTTCTATCTTTAAACGGTAGCTCCTGTCTGCAATCAATATGTTTACGGGAATCAGTTCAGGCATAAATTAGGTATTT
>CALRUV010000312.1:0-3731 GCA_943371455.1 Chitinophaga pinensis
AATAAGGTTTGTTGGTAAACCTGCTGACTAATAAGTTGTGAAAAAGCAGAACAGTCAATACAGGAATCGGTATTGCCACCCATGCAATATTTAGTGCCCCACCATTTATCTATTACTTCCAGTAATGGGATATTGGTCAATTTTTCAACAGTAGCATCAGTAGCAATGGCATATTTTAATTGCAAAAGATTGGCGTTCTCAATATTACCCTGAACCTGCTCATTGCGGGTAACCGATCTTGAAGGACTAGCTTTTTGAACATAGGGTTCCTTTTTAATAACTATTTCCTTTGATTTAGAAGCTTGCTTTTCATCATACCCCGGCGTAACTTCAATCCCATTCAAAAATTCCCGTTTAACCGGCGTTTTGGTAACTGTTTTTACTGTAGCCGGCACAGAACCCTTTGTTCCTTTTAACACAGAACAACTGCTAAAAACAACCAGTGCCAAAAATCCTATGGTGAGCGTTTTTATTTGCATATGACTAAACTGCAATATAATATTCTTGTTTACCTGATTCGGGAATTGGGATAACTTTTCAGTTTTAAGGTTCCATTTTCAGCAATGTGGATAAAAATGCGGTTTGGAGTTTGGGGTTTGGAGTTTGGGGTTGTTTTTTAAGTGTGGAAAATTGGATAGCCTTTTACACCAAATTGCATCCGATATTTGAATCGAACTTTAATAAATCAAATAACTCCAAACTGCAAACTCCAAACCCCAAACTCGACCATGTCTTCCTTCTCTCACCTCCATGTTCACACGCAATACTCTCTTTTGGATGGTGCAGCACCCATTGATGCTTTGTATAAAAAAGCCATGAAAGACAATATGCCCGCATTGGCTATTACGGATCATGGTAATATGTTTGGGGCATTCAATTTTGTTAGTCAGGCTTGGAAGCATACCAAAGTAGTAGGTAAAGACGCAAATGGCAATGAAATCCTGGAACCGGTAGTAAAACCGATTGTGGGTTGTGAATTTTATGTTGTGCGCGACAGACATGCGAAATCTTTCACAAAAGATGTAAAAGATGAAAGATTCCACCAGGTATTACTGGCCAAGAATGCGGTGGGGTACCAGAATCTTGTTAAATTAACTTCCCTCGGTTTTATAGAAGGGATGTATAGCAAATACCCCAGGATTGATAAAGAGCTGATCCTTCAATACCATGAAGGATTAATTGCCACCACCTGTTGTATTGGTGCCTATGTTCCCCAAACCATTCTGCATGAAGATGAAGCAAAAGCGGAAAAAGAATTCAAATGGTGGCTGGATCTTTTTGGGGATGATTATTATATAGAGATCCAAAGACACCAGATCAAAGAACAGGAAATAATTAATCAAACCCTACTAAAGTTTTCCAAGAAATACAATGTGCCGGTTATTGCCACCAATGATAGCCATTATGTAGATAAATCTGATGCCAATGCACATGACATACTTTTATGCATCAACACAGGTGAAAAGCAAAGTACACCCGGCTTTGATGATTTTGTAAATGATGAGATACAGGTAAAGAACCGGCGCTTTAAATTTCCCAATGAGCAGTTTTATTTTAAAACAACAGAGGAGATGTCGCAGTTGTTTCATGATATTCCTGAATCACTGGATAATACCAATGCAATAGTAGATAAGGTGGATATTTTGAACCTGAAAAAAGATATCCTCTTACCTGCATTTCCCATTCCCAAAGAATTTAAAGTACACAAGGATGATAACTTAAACCAGTGGGAGTTTCTGCAACATTTAACCCGCGAAGGTGCCCAAAAAAGGTACAATAACGTAACACCAGAAATTCAGGAAAGGATCGATTTTGAATTGTTCACCATCAAAACCATGGGCTTTGCCGGTTATTTCCTGATCGTAAGTGATTTCATCAGGGCGGGAAGGGAAATGAATGTATTTGTTGGCCCGGGTCGTGGATCCGCGGCAGGAAGTGTGGTGGCTTATTGTATAGGCATTACCAATATTGACCCCATTAAATATAATTTACTGTTTGAGCGATTCCTGAATCCTGATCGTAAGAGCATGCCCGATATAGATACAGACTTTGACGATGAAGGCCGCCAGAAAGTAATTGATTATGTAGTTGACAAATATGGCAAGAACCAGGTGGCACAGATCATTACCTATGGTACCATGGCTGCTAAAATGAGTATCAAAGATGTAGCCAGGGTATTAGATCTGCCATTGGCAGAAAGTAATATGCTGGCCAAACTGGTACCCGATAAGCCCGGCACGGAATTAAGACGTGTTTTACATGCACCGCTTACCGCCAAAGACGGAGAAAAGTCACTGGAAGAAAAAGAAGCTTACCAGCAGGAAGACCTGGATAATGTGAAAAAGATCCGGGAGATCTATAATGGCAATGATATCAGGGCTCAGGTTTTAAGAGAAGCGGAAAGACTGGAAGGCTCTGTACGAAATACCGGAATACATGCTGCAGGTATCATCATCGCACCCAGAGATCTTACAGAACTCTTGCCGGTAGCCACTTCCAAGGATTCTACCTTATGGGTTACCCAAATTGAAGGTAGTGTGATTGAAGATGCCGGTGTTATTAAGATGGACTTTTTGGGCCTGAAAACCCTTTCCATCATGAAAACGGCTTTGGAACTGATCAAACAGAACCATCAGGTGGTGATTGACCTGGATAATATTCCGCTGGATGATGAAAAGACCTTCCAGCTCTACCAGAAAGGAGAAACCAATGCCACTTTTCAGTTTGAAAGTGTGGGCATGCAAAAGTACCTGCGCGAACTGAAGCCGGATAAATTTGATGAGCTCATTGCGATGAACGCCTTGTACCGTCCGGGTCCTATTGCCTATATCCCCAAATTCATCGACAGAAAACATGGCCGCGAACCGGTTAGTTACGATGTACCGGATATGGAAGAATACCTGGTGGATACTTATGGCATCACGGTTTACCAGGAACAGGTAATGTTGCTTAGCCAAAGTCTGGCCGGATTTACAAAAGGTGATGCGGATGTATTGCGAAAAGCCATGGGTAAGAAACAAAAATCAGTTCTGGATAAAATGAAGGCCCAGTTCATTACCGGAGCAAGTGAGAAAGGCCACCCTGCTGATAAACTGGAAAAAATATGGACCGACTGGGAAGCATTTGCACAATATGCCTTCAATAAATCCCATTCTACCTGTTATGCTATGGTGGCTTACCAAACCGCTTATTTAAAAGCGCATTATCCGGGAGAATATATGTCGGCCGTATTAAACCATGCCGGTGCCATTGATAAGATCACCTTTTTTATGGAAGAATGTAAAAGGATGGGCATTAAGGTATTGGGACCGGATATCAACGAATCCTTAAAAGGTTTTGCGGTAAACCAAAAAGGCGAGATACGTTTTGGATTGGGTGGTTTAAAGGGCGTAGGCGATGCCGCCGTAGACAATATCATAGCAGAAAGAAATAAGAATGGCATATACCCCGATATGTTTGATTTTATCAAAAGGGTTTTGCAGAAAAATGTAAATAAGAAGTCTTTTGAAAGCCTTGCTTATTCCGGTGCTTTCGATTGTTTTACAACCTACCACAGGGCACAATATTTTAATGCGCCAGATGGAGAAAGATTTACTGGTTTGGAAAAACTGATCAACTATGGTCAATCGCACCACACTATTAATGCCGGCACTACCAATACTTTGTTTGGAGATCTTTCCGCAAGCATGCAGGTGCAGCAACCAAAAATTGCCAATTGCGAACCATGGACA
>CALRUV010000313.1:0-3625 GCA_943371455.1 Chitinophaga pinensis
GATTTTTCTTTAAGTATCATTACCGATGGCGCTGCTACAGAACAGGTTCTGACCAATTCTTTAGGCGTAAAAGTTATTGTAGAAAAATACCGCAAGATCTTTTTTATCAATAACGTTAAGTTTCATTTGGATAATGTACCCTTATTGGGGTCATTTGTAGAAATTGAAGCCGGAAACCTCACAGATGCAGCAAAAAACATTGAGGATCTGCAAATGCAATGTGCGCAATACATGGGGGCATTCAACATACAAGATGCTGATTTGATTCACCACAGTTACAGTGATATGATACTCGCCAAAATGAATGCTGGTGAAATTTAAAAGGGGGCCGGGGGGTAATTCTATTTTAATATAACCGTCCCTAATTGTTTGGTAAGCTCTTTTTCCAACTCTTTCAAGTGCATATGCACTTCATGTAATTGCCTGAAATCCTCATAGGTTGCATTTTCTATATCATTCTGGTTTTCTTCGATCATCTTTCTGATCTTTCTCAGTTTAAAAATACTCACACTCATGGTTACATCATTCTTACTGGTATCCCGGTTAACTATGTTCATGCTTTCCATTACCTCATCCCATTTCTGACTGAGCTCAAATGGAAAAACACCAATACTCACAACCAGGTTCCTGATGGCTTCATCTTCATGGTATAAAAGTGTTCGGCTGGTTGGTTCCTGTCCATTCACATACCATGATCGGTATTCTTCGTATAAGCGGTCAAGCAATTGGTTCTCAAAATGAAACTGGTCCAGTTCCTGAAAAATATAATCAGCCATACACATGGTTTCATTCCAGGGGCGGAGGCCGTATTCCAGTAAAACTTTCAGCAGGTTTCTTTCGTGCGCTTCGTCCCGGTTGAATAGCATCTCAGGGTCTATCAATACATCTTCCGGTTGCTGCGCTGCCTGCTCCTGCTGGTATACGGCTTCATCAGCAGCAAATTTCTTTTCATCCTTGCTTAGCTTATCCCGCTTGTACTTATTTACAAGATTGGTAAGCCCCATTTCATCAATCTTCAGAAGATGCGCACATTGTCTGATATAATCCTGTTGCTTGGTAAAATCTTCTGCCTTATTGATCTTACTTAAGGTTTCGGCAATATGGTTTACAACGCTGCTTTTACTGGTTACATCATTACCTGCTTCCTGTAACATCACTTCCAGTTGAAAAAGAATAAAATCTTTTTTAGAAGCTTTTACAAAATCATTGAAAGCCTGAACACCTACTTTATTTACATAGCTGTCCGGATCCTCATTATCCGGAATTAAAACCAGTTTTACATTGAGGCTTTCTTCCAAAGCCATGTCCAGTCCGCGTAAAGCCGCTTTAACCCCTGCACTGTCGCCATCATAAATTATGGTCAGGTTACTCGTATATTTTTTTATCAGGCGGAGTTGGTCAATCGTTAAGGAAGTACCACCACTTGCCACCACATTTTCAATACCTGCCTGGTGCAGACTCACCACATCTGTATAGCCTTCTACCAGTAAACATTCATCGGCTTTATCAATTGCCTGGCGTGCAAAATAGGAGCCATACAATACCTTACTCTTACTGTAAACCTCATTTTCGGGGGTATTGATGTATTTGGGACCCCGATCATTCTTACCAATTACCCTCGCTCCAAAGCCGATTATCTTTCCGGTATTGCCATGGATAGGAAAAATGATCCTGCCCCGGTAATTATCTACCAATTCATCCTGGTTTCTGATAGAAACCAAGCCTGTTTTGGGCAATAATTCTTTGTTGAATTGGTTGGCGATCAATGCTTTCGTCAGTTGGTCGCGCGTATCCGGGTTATAACCTATCTGAAACTTTCGTAATACAGATTCATTAAATCCTCTTTCCTTTAAATAGGAGAGGGCGATGGCCTGACCATTGTCTGTTTCAAACAATTGCTCCGAAAAAAATCTTTGGGCAAACTGGTTGATGATGTATAAGCTGTCTGCGGTTAGAATAAGTTGTTTCTGTTCCGGACTGGTTTCTGTTTCTTCCACTTCAATATGGTACCTCGCAGCCAGCCATTTCAATGCTTCTACATAACTTAATTTTTCATGTTCCATCAAAAAAGTGATGGTATTGCCACTTTTGCCGCATCCAAAACATTTGTAGATCTCCTTTGCAGGAGATACGGTAAAGGAGGGCGTTTTCTCGTTATGAAAGGGGCAAACGCCAATATAATTGGTACCTCTTTTTTTAAGCTTCACGTATTCACCCACCACATCAATGATGTCTATCCTGCTGGTGATCTGTTGTATGGTTTGTGGAGAAATCAAGTTTTAAACAGTTTGTTGGAAAAGATACGAAGGTAAAGGAATGGTAATAAGACTATGCCCAATATTAGCCAGAAAATATCGTCTATAAAACCGGGGTTGATCATTTGCATGGGAATTTACCTATCTCTTATTTAAGCAGACTCCTTAATTTTAAGGATGCTTAAAAAAGAACGACAGGCATTCATCATTCAGCAGATCAATATTCATAACAAAGTATTGTCTTCAGACTTCTGTGCGCAATTGGATGTGTCGGAAGATACCATCCGCAGAGATCTGCAGGAATTGGCTGAAGAAGGAAGGCTTATAAAAGTGCATGGCGGCGCTCTTTCCAAGTCCTTTCACTTTACACTGGAAAGTCCTACCATATATTCCCTTTCCGAAAAAAAGCGGATCGCCTTTAAAGCCGCGCAACTTGTAAAAGATGGTATGATGGTTGTTTTATCGGGAGGTACCACCATCCGGGAATTTGTAAAAATTTTGCCCCCTGATCTCAATGCTACTTTTATTACGGTGAGTGTACCCATTGCACTGGAATTGCTGGAACACCCCACCTGTGAAGTTGTTTTTGTAGGCAATAAACTCAATAAAAATGCACAGGTAGCTGTAGGTGCGGAAGTGATACATAGGCTGGGACAGATCAAAGCCGATCTTTGTATTTTAGGAACCAATAGTATTGATTCAGAATTTGGTATCTCTGATCTGGAATGGGAGATCATTGAAGTAAAAAGGGCGATGATCAAATGTGCATCTAAAACCATTTCACTGGCCATTTCGGAAAAACTGAATACCATTCAAAGATTACAGGTCTGTGGTCCGGAAGAAATTGAGATGCTTATTACAGAATTAGCACCCGATAATCCTATTCTGGAGCCTTACCGGGCAAAAGGAATTACTATTTTTTAAAATAACGCATTTTTTGCGGTTTTTTGCTGTTTTTTAGTCTCGCACCTTTATTAGATACCGTTAATCACATTGTTATCAAATAAATTGGGTAATATCAGTAACATCTTTTAACATTGTCTTATCATTTATGAGAAATATTATGCGGCTTTGTTGCAAGTTTCTGCGTAATAAAAATTGCTAAATGATGCAATGTTTTGCAGCTTTAGGCTGTCCTATGAAAAGCTGCATGTCAGTTAATTTTATTCTGACAAACCGAATCAAAACAAATTATTACTTATGAGAAAAATTGCTTCTCTGATGAAAGTGGTGTTTATGCTACTGTTCATTCATGCTTTGCCTGTTTTTGGACAAAGTCAAACAGTTACCGGTACTATTTCAGAAGCAGACAAAAAATTGCCTCTGGCTGGTGTAACCATTCGTGTAGATGGTACTTCTGTTGTTGCGCA
>CALRUV010000314.1:0-3605 GCA_943371455.1 Chitinophaga pinensis
TAAGATCGGTTTGTTGATGAATGGGCTGGTAAAAGTGCCTATGCAGTTTTTGATCTTACTATTGGGTGCCATGCTTTTTACCTTTTACCAATTTAATACGGCGCCTGTTTTCTTCAATAAGTCGGTTGCCAATGCAGCCATGGAAACACCTTATAAAGACTCATTATTAAAGATCGAGAAAAAGTATAATGAACAACAATTGTTACAGCAACAAAGAAGCAGAAATTATGTAATAGCTAAAGATGAATCTTATAAAGATAGCTTACAGCAAGGGTCTGCAAAGCTTTCTGTAATTCAGAAAGAATACAAAGCCGTTTTGAAAAAAGCATTACCTGCTGCAGACAATAGTGATACCAATTATATTTTCTTACGTTTTGTGGTAGACTTTTTGCCAAAAGGTATTGTGGGTTTGTTGATCGCCATTATATTTTTGGCTGCTTGGGGTTCTATTGCTGCAGCCTTAAATTCCTTAGCCTCCTGCACGATGGTTGATTTTCATATGCGTTACAAAGGCGTTCCATACGACAGTAATAATTTAGAACAATCTGCACAGGAATATAAAACGTCTAAATATTACACATTTGCCTGGGGCGTTTTTGCCATCATTACAGCCGAATTTGCAACAGGGATGGGTAGTTTGATAGAAGCCGTAAATGTTTTGGGGTCTTTGTTTTATGGAGTGATCCTGGGTATTTTTCTGGTAGCATTTTACCTGAAAAAAGTAGCTAGTAATGCTGTTTTTGTGGCTGCTATTATTGGAGAATTAATCGTGATCGCTTGTTTTTTATTAGACAAATACGAGATCATAGGACTGGGATTTCTCTGGTTGAATGTGGTAGGTGCCTTAGCGGTAGTGCTTATCAGTGTTTTAATGCAGGTGTTCTATAAAAAGCGGGTAATGATTAGCGAGTAATTTTTTTGCTTAAGTACAAATATGATTCTAACAATATGAGTAAGATACATACAATGGTTTCCTGGGCCAGGGGTGCAAATATTTATGAAGTTAATATCCGGCAGTATACACCCGAGGGAACATTTGAAGCATTTAGCAAACACCTGCCTCGTTTAAAAAACATGGGTGTAGAAATATTATGGTTGATGCCTATTACACCTATCAGTTTACAAGTAAGGCAGGGAACATTAGGCAGTTACTATGCATGCAGCAATTATACCACCATCAATCCTGAATTCGGAACTATAAATGATTTTAAAAAAATGGTGGATGAAGCGCATTCACTGGGATTTAAAATCATTATTGATTGGGTAGCCAACCACACAGGTTGGGATCATCACTGGACCCTGGAACATCCCGATTGGTATGTGCAGGATGCGCAAGGAAATTTTACAGAAAGAAATGGCTGGCATGATGTGATCGATCTGAATTTTGAAAGCAAAGAAATGCGTACTGCATTAATTGATGCCATGAAATTTTGGGTGAACAATGCCGATATCGATGGATTCAGATGCGATATGGCGCATTTGGTGCCATTGGATTTTTGGGTGGATGCCAGAAATGCATGCGACCAATTGAAACCCTTATTTTGGCTGGCAGAATGTGAAGTGGTAGATTATCACCAGGTATATGATGTAAGCTATGCCTGGGCATTTATGCACGAGACAGAAAAATTTGAAAAAGGAGAACTTAGTTTAAACGATGTACGCCAGGTATTACACGCCTATAGTCAGTACCCACCCGGTGCTTCCAAACTGTTTTTCACCAGCAACCATGATGAGAATAGCTGGAATGGAACTGAGTTTGAAAAATATGGAAACAATGCGCTGGCATGGGCTGTATTCACCTGCACCTGGCAGGGTATTCCATTGGTGTATAGTGGACAGGAATTGCCCAATACAAAAAGACTTCAATTCTTCAACAAGGATTGTATTGACTGGCAGGAGCCTTTGAAACTGCAGGAATTTTATTCAAAATTATTAAAGCTGCGAAAATCATCAGCTGCACTGCAGGCGGGTGAAACATTTATTCTGCCAGAAGAAAATGGTAACAGACTGATGGCTTTTTTAAGAAGATCAGGAGAAGATACCGTATTAGTGCTCTTAAATCTTTCTCAAGATAACCGCATTAAAATTGATGTAAAACATCCATGGCTCACAGGTAATTTCATGAACCTGTTTTCAGAGCTGCAACACCAGTTTAAAGGGGAAGAAAGTTTTGAAATACAGTCTGGGGAATACTTAGTTTATTTTAAAAAATAATCTGCAGTGCTATTGAACTAGTTAATAATTTACCGTGCCCTTGTGCCTTTGTGTGAAAAATAAATACACACAAAGGCACAAGGGCACGGTTATTTTTGATTAATTATGCTTTTACATTCAAGGTGATTGTTACAATACTAAAATGTTTGAAGTAGTAACGTAAAGACAGCAAGGGCAAAATTGCTTTTTGGATAACAGTATCCCTTTGCTATTATCAAGTATTTTAATAGCTAACACTTTTAAAATAACAAATCAAAAACTATTAGAAATAAAAAAAGCAGTTGTTCTACCAGAACAACTGCTTTTTAGTTTAGGCTTACAATCCTTCTTTAATCCAGATCACTCAAATCCAATGGATAAGGATAGTTTCCTTCAAATCCCGGATAAATACCTTCGATCTTTACTTTCCTGCCTTTGTTTACAGAAAGGATCTTATCCAGTTCTGATACGCTTTTAATGTCCTGGTCATTTACACTGGTGATGATAAAGCCTTCCTGCATACGGGTTCTTTTTAATAATCCGTCGCCTAATTTTTTTACCAATACACCACCGGCAATCTGGTTGGCAGTAGCTGTTTTAGTATCAACCGCTACCAGTTCAGCGCCTAATTTTTCAATGATGCCGGTTACTTTCACAACATCAGTGGTACCAGCTCTGTTCTTCAAAGTAAGAGGTACAGTATTCTCTTTACCTGCACGATTATAAGTAAGCGAGATTTTATCACCTGGTTTGTAACGGGTAACCTGTTCCTGTAACTCTGGTCCGGTTGTTACATTCACACCATTTATTTTGGTTACAATATCTCCTTTTTTCAAACCGGCGGCTGCTGCTGCACCATCAGAAGGTACATCGCTTACAAAAACGCCTTCGCCTTCCTTATAGCCGGTTCCATATTCTTTTTTCTGGTCATCCGTTAAATTATCTTTTGGATATTGAATACCAATATATGCTCTCTGAACAGCGCCATATTTTACAATGTCGGTTACAATTTTCTTAACCATGTTTACTGGTATCGCATAAGAATAACCAGCATAAGAACCAGTGGGAGAAGCGATGGCAGAATTGATACCAATCAATTCACCATTGGTATTGATCAATGCACCGCCACTATTACCCGGATTTACCGCAGCATCTGTTTGAATAAAAGATTCAATGGCAGTATTACTTTGTCTGTCGTTAATACCGATAGACCTTGACTTGGCACTTACAATACCCGCTGTTACGGTTACATCCAAACTTAATGGGTATCCAATGGCCAAAACCCATTGTCCTAATTTGGTATCATCGCTGTTGCCATAAACCAGGTAGGGTAAGGTTTTGCCTTCAATTTTAATAACGGCAAGGTCACTGCTGGGATCCGTTCCAATAACAGATCCTTTGTAGGATTTTTT
>CALRUV010000315.1:0-3569 GCA_943371455.1 Chitinophaga pinensis
ACAGCCGCTTTGGCTATACTATCAATATAAATGGAATCCTGTATAACCACATCAAAGCCTTTATCTTCCAGTATCTTCTTTGCTGCTTCAAAATTTTGTCCGGCTACTGAAGGCACTTTTTCTGTTTTACCATAACTGGTAAGCCAGGATAGGGATGCAAAAAATAATAACAGGAGTATGAGCACCAAACCCATACCGGCCAGTATATTTACCCATAAGGGTTTGGATGTGATTTTTTTTATCAAGGGGCGAATTTAGAAGTGTAATTTTTAGAAAGGTAACAAAAATCAAAATCAAACAAATGCCTGTTCTATAACTGCCGAATAAAAATCCTGTAAAGTCCAGCCCATGGCCCTTACCTGCTGCGGAATCACACTGGCTTCGCTCTGACCCGGAACGGTATTCACTTCCAGCATATAAGGTTGTGCTTTTTCGAGGTTGTAGATAAAATCGACCCTTACAACCCCTCTGCAATTTAAAACCTCATAAACGTGTTTGGCAGCTTCTTCCAGTTGGTTTTGCATTTTTGTATCCAGTTCTGCCGGGGTTACTTCTTCGCTTTTTCCCTGGTATTTGGCTTCAAAATCGAAGAATTCATTGCCTGTAAAAATTTCTGTGATGGGCAAAACCATGATCTCACCCTTATTTTTAAAAACACCAATGGTGAATTCCCTGCCACTGATAAATTCTTCTACCAAAAGCTGGTCATCTTCTTTGAATGCTTTTTCCAATGCGGCTGGCAGTTCCTCAGCAAGGTTCACTTTACTCATACCAATACTGCTACCGCCATTATTGGGCTTGACAAAAACAGGTAAAGAAAGTTTTGCTAAGATCTCTGCCGGACCAACAGGAGTATGTTTAAAAAGGTGCAAGGATCTTGCAACATGCACACCGCCAAATGCGGCTACTGCTACTGTATATCTTTTATTGAATGTTAAAGCAGATGTTGCAGCATCGCAGCTGGTGTAAGGCAATTGGAGCATGTCGAAATATCCCTGCAACTTTCCGTCTTCCCCGGGAGTGCCATGGATGCAAAGAAGTACAGCATCAAAATTTATTTTTTGACCCTTATCCATCACCGAAAAATCATCCCTGTTAACCTTTGATTTTACTTCATTCAAGGGCTCATACCACCAGCCTTCTTTGTTGATGTCTATCCGGTAAACATCGTATTTTTCCTTATCAATATTATTTCCAACAGTAATAGCACTCTTATAACTTATTTGGGCTTCCCCACTTAGTCCACCTGTAACCAAAGCAATTCTTTTTTTCATGTTTCTTGATTATCCAACAAATATAATATGGCTAATTACAGCCTTGCACAATAAAAAGTGAAATATTAGGAGAATGATGGGCAAAAAATAAATTCTTAGCACCATGCTTTTAGTAAAGAAAAACGACCAAGTTAAAAATGTTCGTTCAGGTCCAAAAAGAAGGTGAAGAAACAGCCCGTCTCTTCACCTCAGGTTAACGGGAAATATCACCCGCCGTTACTGGTTGTTGCCTGTTAAGGCTAACAATTATTAATACATCGATTAATAGTACTAAGCTACAACAGAGATCAACTATTTGCAAGTTTTTTCTGTTAAAGTTTGGTAGATTTTTCACACCATTAAATGTGCATATGGCTTTTCTTCACAAGTAACTGATCAACAGTTTCCTGGTACAATTCATCAGGCACACAGCAATCAACCGGACATACGGCAGCACACTGTGGTTCTTCATGAAAACCCTGACATTCTGTACATTTATTGGGGGTGATATAGTAAGTATCAACACTGATAGGCGCAAAACGCGTATCGGTTGAAACCACTGTTCCATCCAACAAGGTGAAATCTCCTTTTACGGAAGTTCCATCTGAAATTGACCATTCTACGCCACCTTCATAAATAGCGTTATTTGGACATTCGGGCTCGCAGGCGCCGCAATTAATACACTCATCTGTAATTTTGATTGCCATACAATGTGGGTTTGTTGGGTTAGTGAATCTACATTTGCATACAAATTTAAGGGTGAGAAATGATTTTACAAGAACGAATTATTTTAATGAACAAATTAGGCCGCTATTTACAGGGCCAGGAACCAGAGTGGCTGGAAATAAAAGAAAAAGCATACCTCGAAAATCAATGGTTCGTCATTGATTTTATTGCGGAATCCGTTCGGAATATTGCCGAAAATTACTTGCAGGAAAATAACTTGCAAAACTGGGTAAAGCAATACAGCATTGAATCTTCCCTATTACAACCCAAAACTGTTGGCATAGTAATGGCGGGCAATATACCACTAGTGGGCTTTCATGATCTGCTCTGTGTATTTATCAGTGGCAATAATGCCTTGATCAAAACCTCGTCGAAAGACCAGGTACTGATCACCCATATTGTTTCTAAGCTGATAGAATGGGATCAGCGTGTTGCTAACCATATCTCCTTTGCGGAAAGATTGAATGGCTGTGATGCTTATATTGCTACGGGCAGCAATAATTCCAGTCGCTATTTTGAGTATTATTTTGGAAAATATCCCCATATCATTCGCCGGAACCGCACATCTGTAGCCGTTTTAGACAATACAGAATCCACCGAAGAACTCCTTGCCTTAGCCAAAGATATCCAACTCTATTTCGGACTGGGCTGCAGGAATGTTACGCAATTATATGTACCGAATGACTACGAGTTTTTGCCCCTCCTGAATGCTTTAAGAAGCTATGATTATTTGATGGATTACCATAAATACAAGCATAATTTCGACTACCACCTGGCCCTTTTGATCATGGGTAATAAATATTATATGAATAATGAATCGGTAATACTAACCGAAAATGCAGTTCCATTTTCGCCGGTTAGTCAGGTTCATTATTGCTTTTATGACCAGTTGGAACTTGTAAAAGATCAACTAAAGGCAGATGAGCAAATCCAATGTATCGTAGGCCATGGATTTACCCCATTTGGTAAATCTCAATCGCCACAATTAAAGGATTATGCTGATGGCATAGATACCATGGCATTTTTAAAAGGTTTGGCAAGTTAAAATTGAACTATCTTATCCCCTATTTGTTAAACAAGTACGAGGAATGCCGTAAAACATTTGTTAAATGGTAGCAAAGGTGACCTGTCAATTAAACAGCTTCGTTTATTTGCTAAAGGAAAGGCATATTTTTTGATTAAGTATTAACTAAACAAACAAAGATGAATATGAGTCTCAAGAACATGTTAGCTGTAATAGCCATCAGCGCTTCTACAGCCATTTTGAGTGTATGGGGCTATGGTAAGATTCAGGAGCGCCAGTCAGCCGGTTTGCAGGATTCAAGCAAACTACCTGTAAATTATGCAGGATTTTTTGGCAGTCCCGCCCCGGCCGGAGCTGTTGATTTTTCACCCGCGGCAACCAGCGCTACACCAGCCGTTGTGCATATTAAAACCAAAACAAAAGCCCGTCAGGTTAGTAACAACAGTAATCAACGTCAACGCAATCCCTTCTCCGATCTATTTGGAGACGATTTTGAAGGGTTCTTTGGCGGTCCAAGGGTTATACCAGAACAGAGGGCCAGTGGTAGTGGTGTATTGATCACAGAT
>CALRUV010000316.1:0-3556 GCA_943371455.1 Chitinophaga pinensis
AATAAACAGTTTGCTACCAAACAAATCGAAATAAAAAAACCAACTCTCCAAAAAAACAATACCGTAGAGCCCATAGCTTTAAAAGTTGATAATCCTTTATTCAATCCTGTTTTCTTCCTCTCCCAACCATTGAAGGAAGAAATGAAAAGAAATATCGCTATTGCACAAAAAGAAATCGCAGAATTAGCAATTTCCCAATCAAATGAGCCAACTAGTTTTGAAGAAGCCATTCCACCAATGGTGGCAGCATCTTTGGACTTATCTGCCCTGGCATTATCGGAATCCAATCAGGATCAGGAAAAAAGCAAAGCAGCCATAGAAGTTGAAAGGCACAGGATTGAACAAAAGTTTAAAATGGACTCTGCCCATTTTATGAAAAAAAGTATGTCACTGATCAATCAGGAAGTGACTGCTGCCTTACAATCAGCAAAAGTGGATCTACAAAAAGCTAAGGTGGAAATGGAAAAAGTCTTTAAGGAAAAGACATTGATCAGAATAGATGAAAAGAAACTGGAAGCAGATATTAAAAAAGCCATGGAATCAGTTAACCTGAAAGACCTGGAAAAACTGGTGTTTACCTCTTTAAAAATACCTGCAGTAATCTGGGAAGAACGTGTTGCAAATCCCGAGAAAATAAATAAAATTTTGGAAGAGAAGCGTAGCACACATGCTTCTCCAAACTTTCGTACCGAAGCCCCTGAAATCCCTGTAAATATGGAGGAATCGGAACCATACAATGAAAACTATTTGATAGAAGTTCCTGAAAAAGGACAAAAACTATCCACTACTGAGTTGAGAAAAATGGGGTTGAATGAGGAGCAAATAAAATGGTTGCAATGGCAAATACTAAAAGAAGCCGCCAAAAAGAAAGTGAAATTAATTCCCGTTATTGCCAAAGATAAAAGAACGGAAACAGAAGAAAGGATTATCATTCAGTTTCAATAAACACATCAGTTCTACCAAATATTCTTCGGACACCAATCGCCATATTTATTGCCCAGCAGAAACCCTATCAATATTTCATGGGTTCCCTTACTTACGGTATTAAGCGTAGAAGTTTGTACATCATAGGAGTAACCAATATTGATACTATGGTTTACATTCAAACCCACCATTGCTGCAAATCCATCCTGGTAACGGTAAGAAGCACCCGCCCAGATAATATCCTGGTATTGGAATTTGGCATTGAAATCAAACCCTACTGGTAAGGGACTGATATAACGAACCAAAGCAGAAGGCAGAAAACTCACATCATCTGATAAAGCCATGCGGTAACCGGCACTTAAAAAAATATGTGGGAGTAGTTTACCATTTTCCAGGTAAACCGTATTGTCGGAAAAAGCCAGTTGTTGCGGGATGATCTGTTGGGCTGCCAATCCTAAAAAATAATTCTTAGAGTATAACCATAATCCCGCGCTGATATCAGGTTTGATCCGGTTGATCACCCCACTGCTTGCAACCGCAGGATCAACCGTAGTGCCGCCAAAATTAAGTTTACTGGCGTCCAAACTCATATTGGTAATGCCTGCAGAAAATCCAGCCGACAAACTGGTGCTGGGCGATAACCCAATATGATAGGCATAAGTGCCATAAGCTGCAAAGCGATTCAATGGACCTGTTTTATCATTGATCATCGTAAAACCTACGCCATGATGGGGTTCTGCAGCACTATAATCCTGCCAATAAGCTTGTCCGCGCGGGTTTTCACCATAAGCACGAAAACTGGTGGCAGATTCACGTTCATAAGCGCTTTTGCGTAAAGGGCCATGAATGGTGAGATAAGTAGTAACAGGTGCATCCTGTAAGCCCACCCATTGTAAGCGGTGACTGGCTTTTACATCCCAATAATTTTCAATACCTGCAACCGCCGGATTGATGATATAATTGTTCATGATGTATTGGGTATAATAAGGACGCTGCTGTGCACCTGCCTGCAGGAACAGAAAAATAAAAACCAATAGCACATATCTTTTCAATCGCATTCGCTTACTTTATAAGTGTTACGGACCCTTTTACAATTTGCCGGCCATTTTTTGGATTGATCACATAATAATAGGTACCAACCGGTAATCCTTTACCATTATAGTTTCCATCCCAATCAGTATCATACCCTATTGAATGGAAAACCTTCTGTCCATAGCGGTTAAACACTTCTATTTCTGCACCAGGATAACTTTCCAGGTATTTGATACGCCATGTATCGTTGATGCCATCACCATTGGGCGAAAAAGCATTGGGCACTTCCGGCGACTTTAAAACCTGAATAAAAATAGTATCGCTAACAGAACATCCTGGCGTACCCGTTAATACAAGGGTGTATGTGATATCATCCAGCGGGGTTGTTTTAGGCGTAGCTGCTGTATCACTGCTCAAATATAAGGAGGGCAGCCATTGATAGGTTAACCCGGTACCATAAGCAAGTTTAGGCTTGATAATGGTTTCACCCCCTTCCAAAATTTTGATGGTAGGTCCTATAACCAATTTGGGATATGGATATACCGTTATTTGTTTGCTTACCGTATCGCTCACACATCCCTGTGCATTAAAGAAATGATAACCAACTGTAAAACTACCTGAATCAACAAATTTCTTCAATGGATTTTGTAAGGTAGAACTATTACCATTGGCCAAATCCCAAACCCAGCGCTGTGCATTACTGCTCATGCCATTACCCAGGTCATTAAATTGAATAGTATCATTGATACAAATCACCTGAGGCATTGTACTGAAAGAAGCTTTTGGTTGCGGATACACCGTTGTTAAACTTTGTACCAATGAATCGATGCAGCCATCCTTGCTGGTTATCTGCAATTTTACCGGATAAGGCCCCAATGCTGTATAACGATGTGTCGGTTCTTTTAAGGTAGAAGAAGAAGCATCATTGGGATCATTGAAGGCCCAGAGATAACTGAACAACAATTCGGATCCATCACCAATAGTGGATTGATTCAGGAACTGCCCCCTACCATCGGGCAAACAAATAGAAGGCAGGCTGAATGCAGGTTTGGGCAGATGATTTACTTTGATCGGTTGCGTATTCAAAGTGCTGATACAACCACTATCTGTTTTAACCTGTAAACTGATCGTATATGTTTTGGCATTGGCAAATATGCGGGTATACGACGAATCACTGGTTTTGGTGAGCGAAGCAGTGCCATCATCATAGTTCCAGATACGTTCTGTGATATTACTGTATTTTGCCAGGGAACTGTCTGTAAAAAGGATGGTATTTTTTTCGCAGGTATTACCTATCACATTCCAAACAGCAACTGGCGTAGGCCATACTGTCATATTTTTGGTTGCCGTATCTACACAGGCTTTATCAGATGTATACTTGTAAAGGATTGGAAACACCCCTACTCCCGCTGAAACCGGATTAAATAACCCGGTAGTACTTACGCCAGAACCCGTATAGGTAAAGGATCCCGGAACCCTGTTATCAAAACTGGTCTGGGTAATTTGTCTGGCAGTTGCTTCTAAACAAATACCTGGCATGGTTAGAAAACTTACTTTCGGACTGGCATTGACCGTGATTACCTGCGTCACAGATTTACTA
>CALRUV010000317.1:0-3527 GCA_943371455.1 Chitinophaga pinensis
GACAAATGGGCATTGGCATCAGCTATGGAAGGAAGTCAGCCAAGATTTTGGGCGGGACTCAAATTCTTTAATGTATACGGTCCCAATGAATACCATAAAGGAAGAATGGCCAGTGTGATCTGGCATGCTTTTCTTCAGATACAAAAAGAAGGATATGTAAAATTATTCAGGAGCCATCGGGAAGGATTTAAGGATGGCGAACAACTGCGCGATTTTGTGTATGTGAAAGATGTGATCCATGTGATTGGCTGGTTGATGCAGGAGATGCTTGCAGGCAAATGGTTGTTGGCAAATAATGGAATCTTCAATTTAGGAACAGGAACTGCTCGAACATTTAATGACCTGGTAAAAGCCACATTTGCCGGTATGGATTTACCTGCTTCTATCGTTTATATAGATATGCCGGAAGATATCAGGGAAAAGTACCAGTATTTTACAGAAGCCAATATGAACAAATTGCGGAATGCCGGTTATACAGCACCATTTCATACTTTAGAAGATGGTATTGGTAATTACGTACGTTCTTATTTGAAAGGGTTATCTTATCTGTAGCTAATATTTTTCTTTTCAATTGTCTATAAAAAATAAGTGTATGCATAAGAAGATCGCCATAATTGGTGGGGGAAATCTGGGTGCTTCTATGGCAGAAGGGTTGATCAGTAGCGGTTTTGTATTACCTAATGACCTAATAGTAACCAAAAGAAACACTGCAACCTTGCAACACCTGGCAGAAAAAGGTGTTCAGGTGAGCAGTGACAATGGGAAAGCTGTTGCCTTCGCAGATTGGGTAATATTTGCTATCAAACCCTTTCAGATAAAGGAAGTATTAGCCGAAATAAAACCTGTTCTTCTGAAAGATAAACATGTTTTAACTAGTGTGGTTACGGGTATATGGATAAAGGATATTCAGGAAATTATCGGAAACGATTTTGCCATAGTAAGGGCAATGCCTAACACAGCCATTGCTATTCAGCAAAGTATGACCTGTATCTGCGCACACCAGACCAATGCCGCACAATTGCAATATGTGGCTGATCTGTTCAACCAATTAGGCAGGTCGGTTTTTATAGAGGAAAAATTAATGGATGCGGCTACAGTATTAGGTGCCTGTGGCACTGCGTATGCCATGCGTTATATCCGGGCTAATATCCAGGGTGGTATAGAAATTGGTTTCAGCGCGGCTACTGCGTCACTTATTGCCGCACAAACAGTTAAGGGTGCAGCAGAATTATTATTGCAAAAAAATACACATCCTGAGCAGGAAATTGATAAGGTTACAACCCCCAAAGGCTGTACCATCGCCGGTTTGAACGAGATGGAACACCAGGGATTCAGTTCTTCCCTTATCAAAGGAATTATCACCAGCTACAAGAAAATTGTAAATGATATGTAATTATGGGAGCTTTGCTCTATCCAGGTTCAGGCGGTAGGTAAGTGCAAATGCTTTTTCTAAATTTTCAAAAGCAAATAATTTGAACCGGCTATGCGCATGGTTTCTAAATCATCCTTTACTATCGGGGATATACCAATTAAAAGGAAAAAATTTTGGTATAAAGAGATAATGCTAGCCCCATATACCAAAACTCGTTCTAGATTTTTTTTACATATGCGCTTTTAAAAATGCAATAGCTTTTGCATGTGCATCTTCTGTTGCTTCTTTGTTAAAGGAAGGATTACTTGGGTTGGCAAAGCCATGTCCTGCTTCATATTTATAAGCCGTCATTTTTTTGCCCGTTGTTTGCATATCAGCTTCAAATTTGGTAACCATTTCTGGGGAGGGACTTCTGTCTTTATTACCAAAGAATCCTATCACATCACAATTCAATGTTTTCAGCTTTTCCAGATTGGTTTCTGGTCTGCCATAATACATAACACAACCTGCAGCTTGTTTCCCAGCAAGCAAAGTGGTTTGTAAACTCCACATGCCACCAAAACACCAGCCAATGGTATAAATTTTAGCATCTGTTCCGGCATGTGATAAAGCTGCTTTGATAATGGTTTCCAATCTTTCTGTTTTTGCTGCCTGAACCAGTTTCATGGCACTGTCTGGTGTGGCCGCTACTTTTCCATCATACATATCTATCGCCAATACATTCACATTCTCAAGTTCACGGGATAATGTTTCACTTTCTTTTTTAATATAATCGTTCAATCCCCACCATTCCTGGATGACGAAAACCCATTTATTAGACTTTTTTGCACTTTTGATTTCATATCCCATGGCTTCTGTACCATCTGCTGCCTTAAACTGTATGGTTTTGCCCTGTCCGTTTTCCAACTTAAAATCATTGGGTTTTTCGTGCAGCATGGCAAAAGAAGCCGTTGCAGATTCCTGCCTGAACTGTTCCATCACATCTGCTGTATAACAGCTAACATAGCATTCCGGGGTAAGGATCTTGGGTTCCGGCGTTTTATCGCGATAGCTAAGAAATGCTGCAGTTGAAAAAGCAGCAATAACTAAAAACAGGATTTTTTTCATTTTTGGGTTTTTGGTATGAAAGATTTGCACTTCAAATTAACACTTTTGAGTAAAAAAATGTTTGTTTCTCCCAAGCGTTTTTTTTGTCAATTTATTTACAGTAGGTTTGTATGACCTCAAAGGATTTTCTCCTGCTATTTCCAGGTCATTATGGTATAAATTTTCGCCAAAGTGCAGTTTTCTGTGCTCATGGCATTTATTATTTTAAAAGTGCTGAATTTACCGGATCTCAGGCGTTTCAGCAATAAATCAGCAACTGATTAACTACACATACAATGGCTAAATTTATTTTTGTTACGGGGGGAGTTACCAGCAGCCTGGGTAAGGGAATTATTGCTGCTTCTCTTGCTAAGTTATTACAAGCAAGAGGGTTAAAGGTTACTATTCAGAAATTTGATCCCTATATCAATGTGGATCCGGGAACATTGAATCCTTACGAACATGGCGAATGTTATGTAACGGAAGATGGTGCGGAAACCGATCTTGACCTGGGTCACTATGAAAGGTTCCTGAATATATTTACAACACAGGCCAATAATGTTACTACCGGAAGAATTTACCAAACAGTTATCAATAAAGAAAGGGCTGGCGATTTTTTGGGAAAGACCGTTCAGGTTGTTCCACATATAACGGATGAAATCAAAAGAAGAATGCTGTTATTGGGAGAAGATAAAAAATACGATATCATCCTAACAGAGATTGGCGGAACAGTGGGCGACATTGAAAGCCTTCCTTTTATTGAAGCAGTGCGTCAGTTGCAATGGGAGCTGCCTGAAGAAGACGTAATGGTGGTTCACCTAACCTTAATTCCTTATTTGAAAGCAGCCAAAGAACTCAAAACCAAACCCACCCAACACAGTGTTAAAATGCTGAGTGAAACCGGGGTACATCCTGATATCATTGTTTGCAGAACAGAAGAACCCCTTAACAACGAGATCAAGCGTAAGATCGCACTATTCTGTAATGTTAAGCAGGAAGCGGTGATTGAAGCAATGGATGCTTCTACCATTTATGAAGTGCCCTTACTGATGTTACGTGAAAAGCTGGA
>CALRUV010000318.1:0-3512 GCA_943371455.1 Chitinophaga pinensis
CAAGGGGAACTTCAGACCCCGATGCTGGCATTTGGAAGTACATTTAAAAATGCACTGTGCGCTCAGGTAAACAGATGCTGGAATAAAATCTTGAATATTGAACAAGAAAAGTTGATTGTTGAAGTGAATTTTGAATTATAAATCATTATTCGCTACTCATCATTCCATTCAACAATCAAAATTCCTTGCGCAACATTCGTCAATCGGGTCAGCCATTTTTGGTGTTATTACCAACAATCAAATGTTCATTTTCTTCAACTCCTTCACTGCATAATCAACCGCCCTTGCTGTTAATGCCATATAAGTTATAGATGGATTCACACTAGAACCCGACGTCATACAAGATCCATCTGTTATAAAAACATTCGATACTTCATGCAACTGGTTAAAACTGTTCAAAACCGAAGTTTTAGGATCCTTACCCATTCTGGCTGTTCCCATTTCATGGTTGGCATTGCCAGGGAATGACATTTTATTTCGCACTTTCACATTTTTAAACCCTGCCACTTCCAGCATCTCTTTACAGGTTGCAGCCATATCCAGGTTCATTGCTTTTTCATTCTCTTTAAACTCACAATCAATACTAAGCATGGGTCGGCCCCATTTATCCAGCTTGTTTTTATTCAGGGTAACCCGATTATCTGCATAAGGCAAACATTCGCCATAAGGATTTAAACTAATACGCCAGGACCCCGGCTCTGTTAAACTTTCTTTCAAGGCAATACCAATGCTAGTATCCTCGCCATTGCCGCGCCCACGCGATGCATTGGCTCCAACATAATAGCCGCGCAAATAATTGGCCTCTTTAGAAAATACATTTTTAAACTGCGGCATAAAAACAATGGCCGGCCTTCTGCCGTAATAATAACTGTCTTCAAAACCTTCCACATCCGCAGAGATATTGATACCCTTATGGTGATCCATTAAATTTCTTCCTACCTGGTCGCTGCCATTACCCATGCCATTAGGAAAACGGGAGGAAGTAGAATTTAATAAAAGAAAAGTAGTGCTGATGGTAGACGCATTCAAAAAGATCAATTTGGCAAAATATTCGATGGTTTGATTGGTAGCGAGATCCGTGATCTCTACGCCCACTGCCTTTTGCTTTAGTTCATCATACAAAACCTTGTTTACCAGCGAAAGTGGCCGCACCGTAAGGTTTCCCGTTGCATAAGCTGCCGGCATGGTACTGGCATTGGTGCTGAAATAGGCGCCAAATGGACAACCTCTGTGACAAAGATCGCGCGCCATACATTGCCCTCTTCCTTGCACAGGCTTGGTAAGATTAGCCACTCTACCCATGATCACATGGCGTTCCTTGTATTTGGATTCTATTTGTTTCTTAAAATATTTCTCTACCGCATTCATCTCAAATGGGGGCTGAAAATTGCCATCGGGTAAATGTGGAATGTTTTCTTTTGACCCGCTTACGCCTATAAAGGATTCTACATAATCATACCAGGGTGCGATGTCTTTGTAACGGATAGGCCAGTCAACACCATAACCATCTTTGGCATTGGCATTAAAATCATGATCACTCCAACGGTAACAGGCGCGGCCCCATAATAATGACCTGCCTCCCACAATATCACCCCTGATCCAATCAAACCTTTTGGGTTCTTCATAAGGGTTATCAAGGTCATTGATGTAAAAATGTTTATTGTCTTCCCGATAAGAATAATGGCGGGTTTGAATAGGATGTGTTCTTTTCTCTTCTGCAGATAAACTTAAACGGTGTGCAAAATCCCATGGATTTTTTGTGGCACCAGGATAGTCCGGATGTGCAATATTGCTGCCTCTTTCCAGCAATAATACCTTCAATCCCTTTTCACACAATTCTTTTGCAGCCCAGCCTCCGCTGATACCCGAACCCACAATAATGGCATCATAAGTATGTTGTTCCCTGGCTTTGTTATTGATGTAAGTAGAATCTGCCGACATAAATTGTAAATAAAACTTTTAATTCAGCTAATTTATCTGATAAATGAATGAAATGGAAAATTAATCCATAGAACTGAAACTGATCGCCTAAAATAACCATGTTTAACTTTTTAAATACCTGTTGTATATTTAGCAAAACAGTTTTTATGTCAAATGCCCCCCTGGGTTCACCTTTTCAAAATTCCTGGCCCAAAGCCCTCGCCATTATTCGCATGATCAGCGGCTTATTGTTGATCTATCATGGCCATGAAGTTTTTTTGCCCGCTCAGATGAAAGGTTATGGCGATTGGCTGCGCGATTTGCATTATCCCCTGCCCCTTATTTTTGCCTATGCAGGTAAAACTGCTGAACTACTGGGTGGAATCTCATTGTTATTCGGGATCTGGGTGCGATGGGTTACCATTCCCTTGATACTTACCTTGCTTTTAATCACTTTTACCATGGGTCATGGAAAAATTTTTACAGACGACCAGCATCCTTTTATCACCGCACTATTAGCAGCGGTATTCCTCTGTAATGGCGCTGGTAGCTGGAGTATGGATGCCTGGTTATGGAAAAAGAAGCAGGATGGAAATGAGCATATACATTGAACTTTTGATAGAGAAGTAAATTTTGGATATAGAATAAGGAACAAGGATTGTTGAAGGGAATGTTGAATCTTTAATTTTGAAATATTTCTAAATACTATGCAGTACTCCATTATTAATAACAAAACCTTCGCGCCCCCTAGCGCCCTTGCGTCTTTGCGGTTAGGAAAAGGTTTGATTAACCGCAAAGACACAAGGGCGCGGAGGTTACGCAAAGAGTGGTTTCTTTGACTTAGAATTTTTTTCCTTCCATTTTCCTCTTTACTTTTACTATCCACAAATAAACCATATGAAAAAAATCTTTTTACTCGCCAGTTTATCCACCCTTATTTTCGGTATGTCTTGCGCTACCGCACAGGATGAGAAATCTAAGCGCCCCAGTCCACCTGCTACTGCAAAAGAAACATTGGCAAGCGGTGCTGCTATTACCATCGACTACAGTTCACCTGCCTTAAAGGGAAGGGTATTAGGTAAAACTGTTGAACCCAAGAGCGGTGAAGTTTGGCGCGCAGGTGCCAATGAGTGCACCACATTTGAAGTAAGTAAAGCCGTTAGCGTTGAAGGCAAAACCTTACCCAAGGGTAAATATTCCTTCTTTGTACTTTCTGGCGACAGCGAGTGGACCATCATTTTTAACAAAAAAACAGACCTATGGGGTGCTGATGGTTACAAAGAATCAGAAGATGCTTTACGCGTAAAAGTAAAACCAGGCACACTGGCTGCATCAACTGAAAGATTAACCTATGCCATCAACAAACAAGGAAAGGTTTCTTTAATGTGGGGAACATTGGATCTGTCTTTTAATGTAAAATAAATATTGCTCAATTATATTTTTAAAGAGGCTGTCTCAAAAGGGGCAGTCTCTTTTTTTATGAAAACCGTTTTTATATGTGGCTTATTCACAAATCGGGTGTATAAAAACAGATGAGTGCCTATACAATAAATGGGTTGTTTTTTGTGTCTTTATGTTATGGCAAAGCGACA
>CALRUV010000319.1:0-3376 GCA_943371455.1 Chitinophaga pinensis
ACCATTTCTGTAACACCTCTTTTAACAATCCCCTTCACTGTTTTGGGGTCCTCCAATTGGTCGCAGATGGCAACCCGATAACCTGCTTTCACAAGTTTGTGCAAATAGGTATCCAGCGCATGGTGCGGAAATCCTGCCAGTTCACTGGAAGATGCAGCACCATTATTTCTTTTGGTTAAAGTGATGCCCAATACCTTGGATGACTTAACGGCATCTTCCCCAAAAGTTTCATAAAAATCGCCCACACGGAACAATAAAATAGCATCAGGGTATTTTTGCTTGATGGCCCTGTGTTGTTGCATTAAAGGTGTATCGGCACTCGATTTAGACATGGGCAACAAATATACAGATGCCCTTATGGAAGCAGCTAAGAATAGGCGGGATGTGGAAAAGAAAGTCTGGAGTTAGAAGTCTGGAGTTAGAAGTCTGGAGTCTGGAGTATTTTCCAAACTTCCAACTCCAAACTCCAGTCTCCAATCTCCAGATTCCAGACTCCAGACTCCAGACTCAAGTCTCCAGACTCCCTAAAACCCAAACCCACCAGCCGGTCTTGGTTTTGGTAATTCTTTTCTGGGCAGTTTGCTATCTCTTTGAGAAGCGTTGTAAACAAAAGCAGCAACAATGGTAGCTATTTGTTTCAGATCATCTTCTATTAAATGGTCGTATATATCCATATTGCTATGGTGTGTACGTGTATCATATTCTATAGGATCCTGGATAAATTGGAATCCGGGTAAACCTACGCCATCAAAGCTCTGATGGTCAGTACCACCTGTATTGCTTATGGTTACTGTAGTAGCACCTAAGTCTTTAAAAGGACTTAGCCATTGGGTAAAAATATCCTTACAAGCTTCGTTTCCCTGTAAATAAATACCCCTGATCTTTCCGGTACCATTATCTATATTAAAATAAGAAGAAAATTTTTCGTGAGCAGGCTGTAATTGCATGGTAGCAGGGTCTGCAAATGTATTTTTCACATAAGCCCTGGAACCCAATAAACCCTGCTCCTCACCACTCCACAAGCCAATCCTGATGGTTCTTCTATTGTTGATACCGATGGTTTTTAAAATGCGTAATGCTTCCATCATAACAGAAGATCCAGATGCATTGTCTGTTGCACCTGTGCCTGTTTGCCAGGAATCCAGGTGGGCACCAATCATGACCACTTCGTCTTTTAAAAGAGGGTCAGTACCCGGAATTTCTGCAATAACATTATAGCCTTTTGTGTCTTTTGTTTGGAATTTTGTTTTTACATCCACATCCAGTTTAACAGGAACGCCTGACTTTGCTAAGCGCAGTATCGAATTATAGTCTTCAATACCTACCACCAGATCTGTAAAATTTTCAGGGTCAGATGCTTTATAGGCGCCACCACCTGATGCAAAAATAGTTCCATCGTGGCTGCGAACGCCACCATTAGAGATGATGGCTACGGCACCTTCAGATTTTGCCATTTCCTTCAATAAAACCAACACTCTTTGTGCGCCTCCTCCACCTCGTGCTGCAAAAGCTTCCCTTTGCCTTCTCATGGCTGCAGTATCAGTAGGATTAGGTTGTTGTCTGGGAGCAGGAGCTTTGGCATTAGCCATTTCTAACAATTCTGCATCCGTATACCTATGTGCATCGGCTTTGAAATTATGTTTGTACGGAATGGTCTGATCCATTAGTATCACTTTTCCTTTCAGTTGTCCGCGATAAGCTTCCAGTGCAACGGTATCTTTTGCGTTGATCACGATTACTTCTGCCGACTTCATTCCTTTGGTGCCCATCGTCCAGGTTTTGGCATAGGCAGAAAGCGATTTATAGTAAGGATTGGTAATAGCTACATATGTTTTTTCTACTTCCCAACCTTTTCCAAATTCACCCCAGGGTTGAACGGCGGCATTGGAAAGCCCCCATCCAGCTAGTGTTTCCTGGGCATAATTGGCCGCACGCATAAAACCTGGTGATGCAGTGAGGCGATTGCCACTTTTATCGGTAAGGTTGAAGGCGATTTCCATAACTTTTGAGTTCTCAAGGCCTTCTTTGCGTATTTTTTGCATTACGGATAGGTCTACTTTTTCATCTTGTGCAAATCCTCCAAAAGGGATAGCCAGTGCAAGTAAAACCGCTAAACGGGTACTGTTTCTCATATTTGTTGTTTTGGTGAAAGGTTAAACAAAATAAACATTTTAGAACAAATGCCCCTATGGTTTATTTGAATGGTTGGGTTTACCTTTGTGCCATGCGAAAACTGAGCATGGATGAGTTGGGGAGGAAGTCGGTGGATGAATTTAAATCCGCTACCAAAAATTCCATTCTTATTGTGCTCGACAATATCAGGAGCATGCACAATGTAGGAAGTGTATTTAGAACAGCAGATGCATTTCTGGCAGAAGGGATCTGTTTATGTGGCTATACTCCGCAACCACCCCATCGGGATATACATAAAACTGCATTAGGTGCAACAGAAACAGTTGATTGGGTCTATTTTGCCACCACTTTGGAAGCGGTCATATCCTTAAAAGAAAGGGGATATAAAATATTCGCCATTGAACAGGCAGAGGGAAGCATCTCCTTAGAAAAATACCAACATTTGGACGATAAAATCGCCCTTATTTTTGGTAACGAAGTTGCGGGAGTTGATGCTACTATTTTACCTTATTGCGATGGATGTATTGAAATTCCCCAATTAGGCATGAAACATTCCCTTAATATTTCAGTAGCTGCGGGTATTGTTTTGTGGGAGATGGTGCGGGGGAGATTAAATAGTTAAGAGTTAAAAGTTAATAGTTAAAAGTGTAGACTGTGATGGTGAAAAAGTATTTAAGTCTGGTCAAATTTTCGCATACCATCTTTGCTATGCCTTTTGCCATGATTGGTTTCTTTCTGGCATTTAAAAATAGCCGGGTAACTAATATTGTTGAACAAAACATATCAGATTCAACAAATAGATTTTTTTCAATTGAATTAATTGCCAAATTCCTCATGGTGGTTGTCTGTATGGTAACTGCACGCAGCGCAGCCATGGCTTTTAACCGATACCTGGATAGGCAATTTGATGCAAAAAACCCCAGAACAGCCATACGCGAAATTCCTGCCGGAATCATTTCACCCAATAGTGCTTTGCGTTTTACCATTCTTTCCTGTGTTTTATTTATTGCAGCTTGCTACTTTATTAATCCTATCTGTTTTTACTTATCACCTGTTGCCTTATTTGTCGTACTTTTTTATAGCTACACTAAAAGATTTACAGCGCTCTGTCACTTGGTTCTTGGGCTCGGTCTTTCTCTTGCGCCAATTGGTGCATACCTGGCAGTAACAGGCAGATTTGATTTACTTCCCTTGCTTTTTTCTTTTGCTGTGATATTTTGGGTAAGTGGTTTTGATATTATTT
>CALRUV010000320.1:0-3353 GCA_943371455.1 Chitinophaga pinensis
GAATGAAACCAATCAAAATAAAAGGGATGGTGGAACTTAGTATTTTAATATGTCCGCCCAAAGCGCCTATAAAAAAAAGTAGGAGCATAAAAACACTTAAGCTGGCTAATCCGAAATAACTTACCATCCTATTGGGCTTATTTTGAAATAAGGTATAGAATAAGGCAATTTCACCCGCAAAAGGAACCAAGATCAACGGATGTAAAATGGATAAAATATTCTTCGATGCCTGTTGAAATACTTCTATTGTAGCCTGAAATAGGAATAAATGCTTGCCACCACCCCATTCTAAATAACCAAACTGAAAACTAAACAGCAGGCAAAGATTGATGATTTTCTTCTTGGTATACATGTGCATGTATCTGAGGTGAAAGTGTCAACAAAATTACAACAAGTTTGCATAGTGCTTAGCGCCCATATTTGTACTAAAATGAAGCCTTCATTTTAGTTTTTATAACCCATACTCAATCCTAAATCACCTTTTACAAACAAATTCACCACTGCAGTATCAGCAGAAGGGTTACTGATGACCAAACCAGTATTCTTTTCTACTTTCACAAATACCGATTCATTGGGTTTCACAAACTGGGGCGAATGGGTGCCGCCACTGATGGGTGCTTTGTACACTTTTAGGTCGTGCTTTGAATCATTTCTCAATTTTACAGAAAAATGCCCATGTTCATTATTGCCTAATAAAAAACTGTCATTCGGCTTAATGGTGGTGTTGGAGGTTAAGGATGTAAAAATTGAGCAAGCGCTCAAAAGCAGCAATAATGCCATTGTTACCATTGAAATTTTCATAATTCGTTTTTTAAATTGAACAGCTATGTTCAGATGAATAATAGGGTAAAATTCGGTTTGTGAGGATGGCTTACCGCCTCAATTCATTATTTGAGACTGCAATAAGGGTATCAAATGATCTTTTTAAGTATCAAATCTTGTTTTTCTTTACTTAACTAAGGATATATGCGATGGTAATTAGAATGGAACCAAAGGGGATTGATGAATATTCCGAAATTGATCATAAAGTTAGAATGGTTTCTTTTGCGGAACCTGCAGCAATAATCATTTCTGCATTAAATGATTAACTTTACATAATGGATGATCAGGCTCCCAAACCCCAACGCCGTATTCGTTATAAAGGAACACATCCAAAATCCTTTACTGAAAAATACAAAGAGCAACAACCGGATTTATATTCAGCCGATATTGCAAAAGTGATGGAACAGGGGCGCACACCCGCTGGTATGCACCGTTCTATTTGTGTGAAGGAGATCATGGATCTTCTCAAACCCATGCCCGGAGAAATTGGCCTTGATGCCACACTCGGTTATGGCGGCCATAGCGCAGAATTATTAAAACGTATACAACCAGGTGGCGTACTCTATGCGGTGGATGTAGACCCGTTTGAATTGCCGCGAACCAAAGACCGCCTTGCGGCATTGGGATATGGGCCTGAACAGGTGGTGATCAAAAAAATGAATTTTTCCGGTATCGATCAAATTGTTTCAGAAGCAGGTTTGCTAAATTTTGTGTTGGCCGATCTGGGTGTTTCTTCCATGCAGATCGATAATCCGGAAAGAGGTTTTTCGTTTAAAGTGGAAGGACCATTAGACTTACGCTTAAATCCATCCAGCGGAAAATCTGCTGCTGCTTTTTTAAAACACATTTCGGCTGAAAAATTAGAAGCGGTGTTTGTTGAGAATTCAGACGAACCACATGCAAAACTAATCGCAGAAACGATTGTAAAAAATATTGCAAGGGGTAATGCTATTACAACCACCACACAATTACAAAAGATCATTACTGAAGCCATGTTGTCTGTTTCAAAAAAAGACCATAAAGAAGAAGTAAAGAAGTCTTGCCAGCGATGTTTCCAGGCATTGCGCATTGCAGTAAATGATGAGTTTGGTGTGCTTGATAAATTTTTGGAAAAATTGCCTGCATCCCTCGCGCCGGGCGCACGCGTAGCTATCCTTTCTTTTCATTCCGGGGAAGACCGTCGAGTTAAAAAATCATTCCAGCAATTTTTTCGTGAAGGAGAGTATAGCGATATTGCACCAGACCTGATCCGCCCGTCTGCTGAAGAATGTTTTGCTAATCCCCGTGCACGCTCTGCTAAGTTACGCTGGGCAATAAAAGCGTAAAGACTGGTTTTCTAAGGTCCAAAAACTGCCCTTTATTGCTTAAAACTTGCTTAAAGCATTAATTTTCGTAACTTTGCAACTTTATTGCAATTTTTTCGTTCATTTCTATTCATCAATATATTCTAATTCCACCTTATGCGGCAGCTCAAAATTGCAACGCAGATCACGAATCGTGACTCTCAATCCGTTGAAAAATATTTACAGGAGATCTCTAAAATTTCTATGATCAATGTTGCAGAAGAAACGAATCTGGCGCAAAAGATCAGGATGGGTGATCAACGGGCCCTCGACAAAATGGTTCAGGCTAATCTCCGCTTTGTAGTTTCTGTGGCTAAACAATACCAGCACCAGGGATTATCCTTGAGTGATCTTATCAACGAAGGTAACCTGGGCCTGATCAAAGCAGCCGCACGTTTCGATGAAACCAAAGGATTCAAATTTATCTCCTATGCCGTTTGGTGGATACGCCAATCTATTTTGCAAGCCTTGGCAGAACAGGGCCGGCTTGTTCGTCTGCCGCAAAACAAAATAGGCACTTATAACAAAGCAAACAAAGCTTATATGGCTTTTGAACAGGAACATGAGCGTGAACCTTCAACAGAAGAACTGTCCGAAATTCTTGAAATAAGCCAAACGGAAGTGACTAATATTTTTCAAAGCAATACACGCCATACCTCACTTGACGCTCCCGTTAATTCAGCCGAAGATGTGGCCATGGGCGATCTATTGCAAGGGTCTGATGAAACCGATGAAGGGATCATGCAAGATTCACTGCGCGACGAGATCCGCCGTATTCTTAAATCACTGAGTCCGCGTGAAGCAGAGATCGTAAATGCCTATTTCGGTCTGGAGCGAGAGGACGGCGTAAGTATTGAGCAAATTGGTATCAAATACGATTTGACCAAGGAGCGCATCCGACAGATCAAAGAAAGAGCCATCAAACGTTTACAGAAAGCACGTTACAGTAATGCATTGAAAGCCTATTTAGGATAACCCCCTATAGCGAACTTACAGACTAACCACATTGGGTTTCGCGTTGTGGAGAATTTACTATAAAAAAAGAGGCTGTCTCAAAAGGGGCAGTCTCTTTTTTTATGAAAACCGTTTTTATATGTGGCTTATTCACAAATCGGGTGTATAAAAACAGATGAGTGCCTATACAATAAATGGGTTGTTTTTTGTGTCTTTATGTTATGGCAAAGCGAC
>CALRUV010000321.1:0-3352 GCA_943371455.1 Chitinophaga pinensis
CACTTTGCAGGTAATATGAGCAGATGGATCCAAACCGCCAATACTTTAAAAGCACGCTATTACTTGCATACACGCGATTACGCAAAAGCATTAGCTGCAGCACAAAACGGAATTAATTCCCAGGCAAATAACTTTTTGGCCCCTCATTATGCCACAAACAGAGGTGCATTTAACCTTTATTTCCAGTTTCTTTCACTTGACCGTCCAAACTGGATTGATGCAACGGGAATGCTGGGTGTTAGTTTGATTAACCCTACCGGTACACGTTACAGAGGAAATGCTAAAACGGTAGAAAGAGCCAGATGGAATTATTTTTATAATTCTGCCACCAATCTCAACTTTACTGTGAATGGTTTCTTTGGACAAAATACTTTCTTCCCAATGGCCAGTTTTGCAGAGAATCTCTTGATACTTGCAGAAGCCGATACACGTTTAAATGGTTTTACAGCCGGACTTGCACGTTTAAATACTTACAGAGCATACATGAATACTGGTGCCTACATCAATACAACTTATCTAACAACAGGCAACTTTAGGTACGACCCTTATGTTGCAGCAGATTTTACCGCAGGTGGTATGGAAAATGCTGGTACACCAGCATTAGCGCAAGATCGTGCTTTGTTAAAAGAAGTATTAGAAGAACGATATGTCACATTTATTGGTCAGATTGAAGGCTTCAATGATATAAGGCGAACATTTAAAGAGAATGATGTGCGTGTGCAGGTTCCTTTGAATTTCGGAACTCAATTCCCCCAGCGATTCATTTATCCGCAGTTTGAAATTGACATGAATACTTCGATACCCAACCCTTTACCTGTTACTTCAGACCCAACACCTATTAATCGATAAACATGTTAAAATTTAGCATAACAACTGGTATACTGCGTAGATGGTCATTTTCACTTATTCTGGCACTCTTCTTTTTCCAGGCCTCTGCTGAAAAGAAAGATACGGTCAATGTTCTGTTTGTAGGTAATAGTTATGTTTATTATAACAACCTGATTCAGATGATTGGTTTGATTACCGACAGTCTTGACACAAAACTGATTTGCAAAAAAACGGTGGTGGGTGGTGCTACTTTAGGTGAACACTGGAATAGCTTACGAGGATTAAAATCCCATAAAATTATTGCTGAAAAGAAATTTGATATAGTGGTGATTCAGGATAATAGTATGTGGCCTTTACAACACAAAGACAGCGTTATGTATTATGGTGGTTTATTTTGCAAAACTATAAAAAGCAGGGGTGCCAAACCTTTTTTGTATAATACCTGGGCAAGACAAAAAACCCCTGAAACGCAAACCGCTATCAATGACGTATACCAGGAATTAGCCAATACAGAAAAAGCAAGCTTGGTACCCGTTGGAAGTTGTTGGGCAAGGGCACTTGAGTTGAATAAAGATATTGTGCTATTTCATACAGATGGTTCTCATCCTTCTGCATTGGGCACTTTTATGATAGCACTTAGTTTCATCAAAAAAATAACCGGTAAACTGCCTGAAAAATACGCTACCGTTTACAATTATTATGATAAGGATGGCGAGTCTTTCAGAATTATGCAATTATCTGATTCGGAAATCCAATTCTGTGTTCGCGTAGTAAATGATGTGATAACGAGCAATTTACCTGGTAAATAAAATGATAAAGAAAATCCTTTCCAACCTTACTTTCTGGGTATTGCTGGCCATAACCGCAGGCATTGTATTAGGGCATTTATATCCGGAAATGGGTGTTGCCATGCAACCACTGGGTAAATACTTTATTGAAATAATTAAAGTCTTCATCAACCCCATCATTCTTGTAACCATCATCACAGGCATCTGTGGCATGGACAGTTTGAAAAGAGTGGGCAGGGTTGGCGGTAAGGCATTGCTATATTTTGAAATCATTACTACCCTGGCCTTATTTATAGGTGTAATTGTGGCCCATTTTATTCAACCGGGTTCTGGTGTTGATACCACTGCTGTGCATAAGGGTGATATCTCCAAAATCAATGGGAATGTTTCTATATCCTGGTTGCAGTTTTTCAGGGATAATATCACTATCCAGATATTATTATTTTCCATTATTGCGGGGATGGTCATAAGCAAACAAAAAAACAAAGACAGGATCCTGAAACCCATTTACTTTGCCTCTAAATATATTTTCCGGGGCTTGCACTTGGTAATGAAAGCCGCTCCTATTGGAGCTTTTGGCGGAATGGCATTTACCATTGGTAAATATGGGATAGCCACTTTATTTCCATTGGCCAAACTCATGATCTGCGTGTATCTCACCATGGGATTATTTATCTTCCTGGTTTTAGGATCTGTGATGCGTTATTCCAAAGTATCACTTTGGAAATTTCTTGGTTTTATTAAAAATGAATTATTGATTGTATTGGGTACTTCCTCTTCGGAAGCAGCGCTGCCCTCCTTAATGGAAAAGCTGGAACATATGGGCTGCCACAAATCCGTTGTGGGCCTGGTAGTTCCTACTGGTTATTCCTTTAATCTGGATGGCACATCCATCTACTTGTCGATGGCTGTTTTATTTCTGGCGCAGGTATTTCATATTGAGCTTACCCTCAACCAAATGCTGGTAATCGTAGGTATCCTGATGGTTACATCGAAAGGTGCTGCAGGTGTTACAGGAAGTGGTTTTGTGATTCTGGCCTCAACTTTAACTGCTACCAAAGTAATTCCTATTGAAGGTCTTGCCTTATTACTGGGTGTTGATCGTTTTATGTCTGAAGCCCGTGCCATCACTAATTTCATTGGTAATGGGGTTGCTACCATATTCATTTCCAACAATGAAAAAATGTTCGACAGAACAAGGATGTTTCATGCTTTTAACATGCATAAGAACCAAGAGCACCATTAATAGAAATAAAAATCCACCAATCTTTTACATTTAACTTACACCCACAATTTTACCATTCACCACATCAATGAAATTGGCTTGTGGAACTTTTGGCAGGCCCGGCATGCGCATCATTTCGCCACATACCGCAACTATAAACCCTGCACCACTGCTAATGACAAGATCTTCCACATCTATATTAAAATTTCCATCTTCCCCACTCTTATCTGGCGAATCTGTAAAAGAATATTGTGTTTTGGCCATGCAAATGGGTAAATGTTCCAGTCCTAACTTTTTAATTTTCTTGATCATATCTTGTGCTTTTTTATAAAGCACCACATCCTTACCGCCATAAATTTTCGTAACAATTTTACGGATCTTGGTTTCTATATCATCCGTTAAATCATAGGTGAATGATAAGGGAGGCGATGGATTTTTACACATATCAATCACAGCTTCTGCCATTTCTGTACCCCCCTGCCCCCCTTTACTAAATGCATCATTCACTGCA
>CALRUV010000322.1:0-3302 GCA_943371455.1 Chitinophaga pinensis
CTTTGGCTATTGGCAGGCGCAGGCACCATTGTACTGCTGGGCGCAGCTATGCAAAAAAAGAACAAATTGACTTGTAAAAGTATTCGAATAGAGATCTTAGGTGATGCTAAAAATCTTTTTATCGATGAGAAAGTTGTGTTGGAAATACTCAATGAAGATGGCAAAATTGTTGGGAGATCTCTTTCCACACTTGATTTGCAAAAAATGGAATCGAAAGTAGAGAAAAGTTTGTGGGTTAGTAATGCAGAAATGTATGTAGACAATAACCTGAATCTGGATGTGATTATTGAAGAAAGACAGCCTGTTGCCCGGGTATTTACCATGGATGGAGGAACATTTTATATCGACAGTACGGCCCTTCGTTTGCCTTTGAGTGATAAGTTATCTGCCAGGGTGCCCGTATTTACTGGGTTCCCGTCAAATAAGCCGGTATTATCAAATCCGGATAGTTCACTTTTAGGTGATATGGTAAACATGGCTATGTTTATTGGCAGGGATTCTTTTTGGATGGCACAGATCGCTCAAATTGATGTTACACCACAGGCAGGGTTTGAACTTGTTCCCTTAATCGGCAACCATATTGTGTCTTTTGGTACTGCTGAAAATTTAGAGCAGAAATTCCATCGACTGTACACTTTTTATAGAAAAGCCTGGTTGCAAAATGGGATCCATAAATATGAAAAACTGGATGTGCAATATGATAACCAAATTGTTGCTATTAGAAAAGGTGCTAACAGGGTATGGGCCGATTCCGCAGCTGCATTGGCCAGGATGCAATCCCTGAATTCTGGAGCGGGTATGGCATTTCCGGAAAGCCTGAATCCTACTTTGAAACCCATGATCGATTCTACTAAAACAGAACAAGTGCCAATGCCTTCACAAAAAAGCGTAGATAATTCTAAATCAGCCCTTTCAATAAACAATAAAGCAAACCAGAATACGTTATCGAATGAGTAGAAATCGTTAACGAAAAAAAACAATAAGAAGGGGCCGAAAGCTGTTATGAATAGAAATCAATAACAGAAAGGATTTGAGTAATAGCATGGAGCGTAAAACATAAAAATAGAAGAAATGTGCGGTGGTTGAAAACAATAATATGCAATAGTTATCATTGAAACATTAGCCACTTCACAAACAAAATAATAGATCACAAACAACTAAAACACACCCATTATGAATCACAATGAATCACCAATCATTGTTGGTCTGGACATCGGAACTACAAAAATTGCCGCAATTGCAGGAAGAAAGAATGAGTATGGAAAATTGGAGATACTCGGATTTGGACGTGCCAACAGCAATGGAGTTCAGCATGGTCAGGTATTAAATATCGACCAAACCATCAAAGCCATCCAACAGGCACTGGAAAATTGCAATGAAAGTAATCCCGACCTGGAAATATCTGAAGTGTATGTAGGTATTGCCGGGCACCATATTAAAAGTCTGCAAACACGTGGCGATATTGTTCGGCAGGATGCAGATACAGAAATTAAGCGCCCGGAAATTGAGCAGCTGATCAATAACCAGCGTAAAACCTTTATACCTGCCGGCGACCAGATCATTGATGTGATACCACAGGATTTTCATGTAGATAATATACAAAATATCAAAGATCCTATTGGATTCAATGGCGTGAAAGTGGGTGCTAATTTTCACATCATTACCGGCGACAGAAACGCTATCCGCAATATCAATCGTTCGGTTGAGCGAAGCGGTTTAACCACCAAGGACCTTGTTTTACAACCCCTCGCATCAGCTAGTGCTGTTATGAGTGAGATTGATATGGAAGCTGGTGTTGCCATCCTGGATATTGGTGGTGGAACCAGTGACCTGGCCGTTTTTTATGAAGGCATTTTGAAACATACAGCAGTGATACCTTTTGGTGGTGAGAATATTACCAATGATATCAGAATGGGTTTGGGTGTTTTAAAAAGTCAGGCGGAAGCCATGAAAGTACAATTCGGAAGCGCATTGGCAGATGAAGCCAAAGCCAATGCCTATATCACCATCCCTGGTTTGAAAGGAATGCCAGCCAAAGAGATCAGTGTAAAAAATCTGGCAGCTATCATCCAGGCAAGAATGAGTGAGATCCTGGATTTCGTAACCTATCATTTAAAGCAGGTTGGTCTGGATAGCAGGATGCTGAATGGCGGTATTATCCTTACGGGTGGCGGATCTCAGTTAAAGCATTTGATTCAATTAACAGAATATACAACTGGTTTGAATGCTCGTATTGGCTTGCCTAATGAGCATCTGGCACCTAATCATATTGATGAGTTGAAAAAACCAATGTATTCAACCTGTATCGGATTAATTCTAAAAGGGTATAGTGATTACGACCACAAGTACAAAGAGTTTAATGAAAAATTCAGGAAAGTGGAAGTGCCTAAAACACTCACTTTGCCACACAACGAATTGCCCAAAGAACCCGTGGTTGCTGCATCTTCCGTAGATGTAACTGTAAGAAAACAGAAGTTCTGGGATAAGTTTAAAAATAACCTGATCGATATGTTTAAAGAAGAAGAAGACCAGGTAATAAAATAAAGTTGGGAGATTGCTCGTTAGTAATAAATCAGTAACCCAATTAACCCGTTAATTCATTAAAAAAGAAAGCTATGATTCATTTCGATCTTCCCAAACAGAAATCTTCTATCATCAAAGTTCTTGGTGTGGGGGGTGGAGGAAGTAATGCCGTAAACTTCATGTTTGAACAGAATATCGAAGGTGTTGATTTCATTATTTGTAATACAGACGCCAAAGCGATAGAACAAAGTAATATCCCTAATAAAATTCAACTTGGGCCACACCTTACACAGGGCCTCGGTGCCGGTGCAAATCCGGAAGTAGGTAAAAAAGCTACAGAAGAATCACTGGAAGAGATCAAAAGAATACTGGAAGTAAATACCAAAATGGCATTTATTACTGTGGGAATGGGTGGTGGTACCGGTACCGGTGGTGCACCCATCATTGCGCAGATCTGTAAAGAACTGGGCATACTTACAGTGGGTATCGTTACAACACCCTTTGCTTTTGAAGGGCCCAGACGTCACCAGCAGGCAGAAGAAGGTATCTTGAAACTGAAACCCTTTGTAGACACTTTGCTGGTGATCAGTAATGATAAATTGCGCATGCAGTATGGCAACCTGAAGATGAAAGAAGCTTTTGGTAAAGCAGATAATGTTTTAGCAACCGCAGCAAAATGTATTACCGATATCATTAATAGTCGTGGACATATCATCGTAGACTTTGCAGATGTTTGCACAGTTATGAAGAATGGCGGTGTGGCTATTCTGGGCAAGGCT
>CALRUV010000323.1:0-3294 GCA_943371455.1 Chitinophaga pinensis
GAACAACGGCTGATTTCTATAATGATATCATCAACAATGCCTCTCATATTCCTTTGGAAACTTTGAGAGATTGGAGAACGAATATTTTTGCAAACCCTAATGGTTTTTATAATGATTATTATAACAACCCTTATTTCAATGCAGATGCCAACCGTCAGCGTTATAAAGACGCGAACATCTCTGGTAACTTTGATATCACTTACCGTGCTTTGCCTTGGTTGAGTTTTTACAACAGATTAGGTGTGATGAACAATTCACGTATTGGTAAAAATATCCAGGAGCAATTCTTGTATTCTGATTATGCAAAAAATACAGCATCCATTCCTGCACCATGGCAGCATGCGGATGACTATCCTGGTATCTACCGTGCTATTTCAGATCAGTTAGGTGGAGTATCTGATTATTCTTCTACAGAGAATGTTGTCAACAACGAGTTTATGGCAAACCTGAAAAAAGATTTCGGTCAGTTTAGCAACAAATTGGTTTTGGGTTATAGCGTATATCAGCGTACAACCAAATCTATCAACGTTTCTTCTTCTCCATTGATCGTTCCGGGTATTTACAATATCAGTAACAGATCTGGTAACGTTGCAGGTTCTGAAAGCAATTCCACAGAGCGTAAATATGGTGCATATGCGGATTTGACCACAACTTTTAATGATTACCTTACAGTTCACGGTTCATTCCGTTATGATGCCACTTCACGTTTCTTTAAGGCAGACAGAGATCAGAGTCTTTATTCTTATCCTTACTATGGTGTAGACGTTGCATTTATTGCAACTGACGCTTTGCCTTCAATTAAAAGTAAAACCCTGAACTATGCTAAATTGAAATTGTCTTACAACAAAAATGGTAACGATAATATCAACTTATATGGTTTGGATTTAACCTACCCAGTTGGCAATAACTTTCCATTCGGTAGCAACGTAGGTTTCACAGTAGGTAATACTTTACCTGATGCGAATCTGAAGCCTGAGTTTGTAACTTCATATGAAATTGGTACTGAATTACAATTGTTCAATAACCGTGTTAACTTAGACCTTACTGCTTACACACAACAATCAATTGGTCAGGTGGTAACTGTTAGGGTTCCTAACACAACCGGTTTCTCTAACTTGTTGATCAACGTAGGAGAATCTAAGAGCTGGGGTTATGAGGCTGATTTAAAAGTACAGATCTTACGTAAGAGCAAATTGAAGTGGGATGTAAGTATGCGTTATTCTTATAACGACAATAAAGTAGTTAGCCTTTATCCTGGTATCAACGAATTCCAATATGGTGGTTATAGCTACGCTAATACCAACGTAATTATTGGTGAGCGTTTCCCAGTTTTGAAAACAGATGGTTACAATTATGCCCCTGATGGCTCAGGAATGCGTCAGGTGAATGCAACTACAGGTTACCCAATTCGTAACTCTGCTTTAGTTGCTAGAGGAAATACCTTACCTCGTCATATCGCTGGCTTCACTAATAGGTTAACTTTTGGTGATTTCAACTTTACCTTCAACTTAGAGTATCGTGGTGGAAACGTGATGTATAGCGATATTGGTCGTCAGATGACCTTTACAGGTTCTGGTAAATGGACAGAAAATAGAGCACCACAAATTTTCCCTAATTCCTATTATTTGGATGCATCTAGCAAAGTTACGCCTAACACAACGGTTCAGGTTCGTGAACCAGAATATGCTTTATGGGTGAATAACTACCGTTTGATCTCTGAAAACTTTGTGAACAATGCCTGGTTTATCAAAATGAGAGATGTAAACATTTCTTATAATGTTCCTGCAAACCTGATTCGTAAAACAAAAGTGTTCACAGCTGCCAATGTAGGCATCTTCGGAAGAAACCTATTTACGATTATCGACAAAAACAATTTCTATACCGATCCTGAGTTCAGCTTTACTACGGGTAACGGACAGGGTATTAACAATACCAATCAAACACCTCCTGTTCGTCAGTACGGTTTTAACGTAAATCTGGTATTCTAATCAATACAACACTAACCAATAAATAGAATGACAATGAAAATTAAATCATTATATATCCTCGGGTTAGCTGCAGTGCTTGGTTCGGGTTGTACTAAATCATTCCTTGATGTTAATACCAACCCTAATGCTTTGCCAACGGCTACACCGGCATTTGTTATATCAAATGCCTTAAACGTAACCTCTACCAATATGACAGGTCCTAATGACCTAGGTGCTTGGTGGTCTGGTCAATGGACACAATCCAATGGTTACATCATCTCCCCAACTATTTTTGCCTACAACTTTACGAATGGAGATTTTAACTATTGGGATGGATTTTATGATAACCTGAACGACTACCAATATGTAATCAATGGTGCTGATGCAGCTGGGCAGCCTTATCTGAAAGGACCAGCAAAAGTGATGAAAGCTTTTGTTTTCCAACACTTGGTTGACATGTATGGTAACATACCTTTCACCGATGCATTAAAAGGAGTTGGTTCTCTGGCTCCCAAATTTGATGATCAGAAAGCAGTTTATGAAGGGTTAATTACTATGTTGGATGATGCTATCAAAGACTTAGGTGCCAATGCATTTGCAAGTTCTTATGCCAACTCTGATATCATGTTCAAAGGGAATACCAGCAGATGGATTCAATTTGCTAACTCTTTGAAACTACGTATCCTTACACACCAGGCTAGAATCAGCGGCAGAGATGCTTATATTACTGCAGAAGTGAATAAGATTGTTTCTGGTGGTGGTGGATGGTTAAGCGGTACAGAAGCAGCAGTAAACCCAGGATATGAAGCAGTAGCTGGTCATACCAACCCTGTTTATAATAGCTATGGTTATAATTTTGCCGGTGCAAGACAGGCTTTGAATAACTATCCTCGTTTAACGCAATACCTGGTAAACACGCTGAAAGCAAATAATGACACTTTCCGTTTAAAGCGTTTTGGTTATGCTTTGGGTAACGAAAACCCAGCTAAACCCGGTGTTAGTTTAAACCCTGAGATCGCTGCAAATTATGCGGGTGTTCCATTTGGTGCAAGCTCTGGTTTCTTACCATCACAAGCAAGTGCACTCGGACCAAGCTTATTGGTTAGAGGTGAATACGCTCGTCCTTATGTAATGTTCACAGCTGCTGAGGTTCAATTTTGTTTGGCAGAATTGAAACAAAGATTTCCTGCTGTATCATTATCCGGAACTGCTCAGGCTTACTATGAAGAAGGTGTTAAACAGGCATTCCGCTTAGTAGGAAGCACTACAGCAAATGCAACTGAATTGCTTACAGGTGGTATCGCTAATTGCGATTGGGCTGCTTCTA
>CALRUV010000324.1:0-3286 GCA_943371455.1 Chitinophaga pinensis
AAATTGGTAATATAGCCTAAACCACTCTTGGGATCCGTATCTCTGCCATCAGTAAAAGCATGGATATAAACTTCAGAAAGACCTTCTGTTTTGCAAACATCACAGATGGCTTTTAAATGACTGGTATGCGAATGAACTCCACCATCACTTACCAAACCCAAAAGATGTAATGGTTTTTGATTTTCTTTTGCAAATCGAACCGCTGCCAATAAATGCTCATTTGCTGCCAATTCGCCCGTTCTTATCGCAACATTAATTCTTTGTAGCTCCTGGTAAACAATTCGTCCGGCACCTAAGTTCAAATGCCCCACTTCACTATTACCCATTTGCCCATCGGGTAAACCCACATCCTCACCACAGGTTACCAGGGTTGTGTTTGGGTATTGGTTATACAAGGAACTTACAAAAGGAACATTTGCGTTTTGAATGGCATCAGCAGACTTTATTTTGCCAAGGCCCCATCCGTCCATAATTACCAAAATTACTTTCTTGCTCATATTTTTATACCAAATTTTATGTTCATCAATTAACAGTAACTTTAAACAAATACGCTGCCAGATTCAAAGTTGGCATGTTTTTCGCAATTTAAGTGGAAGAAATAGGGAAAGTTCCTTTAAAACCATTGTATGAAAAAGTTAGTATTATTCGCGTTTCTGGGTTTGATCTTGTCTTCCTTCCGATTTCAGTCGGGAACAGACCCAATTGTCAATGCCTTAAAATCTGCAGATGCTGAGCAGGTGGGTAGGTTCTTTGATGATTTTGTAGATATGAAGCTCCTAGATAAGGATGAAGTGAAAAACCTCGGTAAAACTCAGGCCATTCTTACTTTAAAGGCTTTTATGGCAGAATCTGGGATTACCGGTTTTGATAAATTGTCTGAAAGAGAATTAGGCAATACCATGTATCTAGTGGGTAAACTGGTTAACAAAAGCAAAAGCAACAATATAACCATCATGCTGAAACAAAAAGAGGGCAAATACCGAATTGTCACCTTACGTATCAGTTAATCCAAGTATTTCCTATCAATAAAAGATCCTGCTTATAGCGGGATTTTTTATTGATAGGCCTACATTTACTATATGAAATCATTTGATGAAAAGCTCCACCACCTTATTGCAGAAGCCTTGCAGGAAGATATTGGTGATGGGGACCATTCTACCCTAAGCAGTATCGATAAAAAGCAAGAAGGCAAAGCTGTTTTGAAAATAAAACAAAATGGGGTTTTGGCAGGTGTATCTATTGCTGAAAAAATTTTCCGTTATGTAGAAGAGGGTATGGTTTTTACCCAATTTAAAAACGACGGAGATCCTATGCATTCGGGTGAAATAGCTTTTGAAGTGGGTGCCAGTGTTCATACAATTTTACAATGTGAAAGACTGGTATTGAATTGTATGCAGAGAATGAGTGGTATTGCGGGCTTAACACAGCAATATATTGTAAAACTGAAAGGGTACCATACCCAATTATTGGATACCCGTAAAACCACCCCCAATTTTAGGTTATTAGAAAAAGAAGCGGTAAGGATTGGGGGAGGCGTTAATCATCGGTTTGGGTTGTTTGATATGATCATGCTTAAAGACAACCATATTGATTACTGCGGAGGTATTGAAAAAGCTATTGAAAAAGCCTATCAATATACATTGAAGGAAAAATTGGCTATTAAAATTGAAGTGGAGACCAGAACATTGGAGGACGTTAGAAAAGTTTGTGCCATGGGCAAAAACAAAGTATTTCGTATTATGCTGGACAACTTTACACCCACACAGATTAAAGAGGCCTTGAAAATAATTGAAGGCAATTTTGAAACAGAAGCCAGTGGTGGGATCAACCTGGATACCATTGAAGCATTTGCAGAAACAGGGGTTGATTATGTAAGTGTTGGAGGATTAATACACCAGGCCCAAAGTGTTGACCTGAGTTTAAAAGCGGTACTCCTATAAATTTTTACAACAGAATTATTTGTACAAAATGAGCAAGAAAAATAAACCCGATACCAGAGGATTTGTTTTTAGTACCAATCCTGATTTTCGTTTTGAAGAGGAAGAAATACAACCCCAAGCAACCTTAGTTGCTAATCAGCAAAAATTACGCATCAGGCTTGATACCAAACAGCGGGCAGGTAAAGCTGTAACCCTGGTAGCTGGTTTTATTGGGAAGGAAGAAGATTTAGAGGTCTTGGGGAAACAATTGAAAAATTTTTGTGGTACTGGTGGCAGTGTAAAAGAAGGAGAAGTTATTATTCAGGGCGACCAAAGAGATAAGGTACTGCAATGGTTATTGAAAAACGGATATACCCAGACCAAGCGTATCTAGCTGAAAAATTATAATTCTGTGTTAATACTATTTGTAAAAAAAGGGATGAGATTAATAATCAATCTCTAGTTTTAACCTGTCTTTTAGTTCTTTAACTAAAGGGAATTGTGCAGCAATATGTTCAAATTTTTGTTTGCTGTTTAAGCGGAGATGTACGGGAATATCTTCTTGTTCTCCTGCATCTACCAGCACTTCAAAAGTAATGGTTCGATTATTGAATGCTTTATGTAAATGGTCTAAAAGTACCATCTTCTCCTGTTCTACAAATTTTTGGGAGGTAAGTGCCGCCACACTAATGGTAAAATGAATATCTGATTCTAGGGATAACCTGGCTGATTTAAAAGTTCCTGCTGAAGAGTGTTTCAATTGTTTTTCCAGGAGTACGGCATATGCTAACCAAACTTCTTTCAGTTTTTCTATGGTTAGTATTTCTGCATCTTTTACCTCTTCAATAGCATACTGATCACCATATTTGGCACGCAAAGTATCCAATAAATTTACCCTGTTAGAAGAAGCTTGTGTTGTTGTTCTGGGTGCTTGTTTAACAGGAGGGGGCGCTATTACAGCTTTTACATTGGCTGGATTTATGGAAGTATTAATTTGAGCAGGGGTAGTTACCGTTTTTACAATTGGTTTTTCTTCAATGATAAGTTTGGATTCAGTTGCTGCTATTTGTGTTTTAAGTTGCAACGAAACTATTTGTTTGGGGCGAATGGCAATGGGATGATCAAGTCGTTTTTTTTTAACAATTGTTCCATTGTCAGTTGATAATTCAATGGCTTGCTGCAAAAAGTTGAGTTTGATCAAAGTTAATTCAACATGTAAACGCTTGTTACGCGCCATCTTATAATTGATTTCAGCCTCATTCAGAATATTTAAAGTACTAACCAGGTAGGAGAGGCTAGTTTTTTTTGCGGTGGTAATATATTTTTCCTGCATGCCTTCCACCACTTCTAAAAGAGAGGCAGATTTT
>CALRUV010000325.1:0-3248 GCA_943371455.1 Chitinophaga pinensis
ATCCAGAAAATCAGCCTTCATTTTACGAAGGGTATCATTCAAGTATTTGAAACGATCATCATCCGGTCCGGGACCTACACTGTTTATCAATTTGATAGCCGGATATTTTTGTTTGATAGCTTTGGCAAAAATGCGATAACGTTCTACATATTGCGGACCCCATTGTTCATTGCCCACGCCCAACATTTTTAAATGAAAAGGTTTGGGATGTCCCATAGCTGTTCTTAATTTTCCCCATTTGGATGCTGGGGTTCCATTTGCAAATTCAATCAGGTCCAATGCATCCTGAATATAGGGATCCAGTTGAGCAATAGGTACCAGCTCTGCCGTATTGTATTGGCATGCCATACCACAATTAAGTATGGGTAAAGGGGATGCTCCCAAATCTTCGGAGAGTAAAAAATATTCATAAAACCCCAATCCAAAACTTTGAAAATAATCAGGTGTGCTTCTGTTGGCAAATTCTGTATTCCAACGATTGATGATGAGTTCCCGATCTTCTATATTACCCACTGTTTTTTTCCATTGGTATCGGTTTGCCAGATCACGCCCTTCTACTATGCATCCACCAGGAAAGCGAAGAAATCCAGGTTTCATGTCTGCCAATAATTGAACAAGGTCCGCACGCAGTCCTCCAGGACGATTCTTCCAGGTATCTCCAGGAAAAAGGGAAATCATATCCAGATCAATCCTTCCTTTTCCTTCCATCCATATATTCAATTTGGCTTTGGGGTCTGTTTGATTGGCTACAAAACTTACTGTTTGTTTTGTCCAAGTATTACTTCCTGTTGGAATCCTGGCAGAGCCTAAGATCGCACCATTTGCACCTTCTAATTCAACACGCATGGCAATAGTGGAACCCTTGGTATATTTAGCTAATAAGGAAAAATGATATTGCAGATCTTTTTTAATGCCCATTCCCCTGAAGCCTTCATTTGATATACCAGAAACAAGGTTATTGGGATGATGCAGTTCAAGATAGCGCGGATTATTGGCTTTGCTATTGCCACGATTCAGTATCTGATAAGAACCAGTGCCCTTTTTAATTTCTTTCCATCCCATCATTGGATTGGCAAACTCGAAAGAGCGATTCTTGACCAGTTCAGCATATAAGCCCCCATCAGCAGCAAGGTTAATGTCTTCAAAGAAAATCCCCCACATGTTGGGTTGAACGGCGGCTTTCGGTTGGTCCGTTTTTACATAGATATTAATGGGAGATTGGGCGAAAGAAAGTGACAGAGAAACTATACAAAATTTAATTAGAAAAAACTTTTTCATAGAAGCTAATATACAAAAGCCTTTCTAAGATTCCTTCAGGTTTCTAATCAATAAAAGAAAATGAAAAAGCCCCTTAAAGGGGCTTTTAAAATTAAGTTGAAACAAACTGCTTCAAGGAAACATCAGTGGATTTATCCACCGAAGCTTCAGCGAAATAATGGTGGATTCATCCACCGAAGCTTCAGCGAAATAATGGTAGATTTATCCACCGAAGCTTCAGCGAAATAATGGTGGATTTATCCACCGAAGCTTCAGCGTAGGTGGAGAGTATCGGGGTCGAACCGACGACCTCTTGCATGCCATGCAAGCGCTCTAGCCAACTGAGCTAACCCCCCATATTTTATTAGTACCTATGACCTTCCCGCCGAGGCGGGACGCTCTAGCCAACTGAGCTAACCCCCCATATTTTATAAGAACCATAGACCTTCCCGCTCCAAAGCGGGACGCTCTAGCCAACTGAGCTAACCCCCCATAAGAATTATTCCATATCTACCCAAAATGACCTATCATCATGTTGGATTGCAAATGTATAGGCTGCAATGGTTTTCCCCAAAAATCATTTTGGCCTTTAAATATTTAATGCCGACAAGAAAGAATTCGACATTCGAAATTCTGCTGGTCGGCATTCGATATTCCTAAAAGCTTTTTATTTTTTACTTATCCGATAAACATCTCCACCATCAGTGATGGTAAATAACATACCACTGGTATAAGTAATATCACGGAAACGATCTTTTTTATCAGTTAGTAATCTTTCTTCCCCAACTATTTTATTGTTTTTGATGATGAGTCTATTAATATGTAACCCACTCAGACATGCAATAAACAGGTTGTTTTGCCATTCGGGAATGGTATTGCCTTTGTAAAAACTCATGCCACTGGGCGATACTACCGGATCCCAATAATAGGCAGGCTGTTCCATACCGGCTTTTTGTTGAATGGCTTCACCCACTTTATCACCACTGTATTCAATACCATAAGTGATGGATGGCCAGCCATAATCTTTTCCTGATTTTACAAGATTCACTTCATCGCCACCGCGAGGTCCAAATTCTGCTTCCCATAAATCTCCTGTTGCCGGATTAATATCAAGGCCCTGCGGATTACGGTGTCCATAACTATAAATTTGCGGAATGGCGCCTTTTGTATTGATGAAAGGATTACCTGGTGCGGGTTTACCATCTGTTGTCATGCGAAAAACTTTTCCCATACCGGCATCCAGTTTTTGCGCCAGTATGCGTCCGGCATTTACAGAACGTTCTCCTGCACTTACAAAGAGGTAACCAGCTTTATCAAACAATAACCTGGATCCAAAATGCAGTCCACTTTTTATGGCAGGGGTTACCTTGAATATAACGGATACATTTTCTACCTTACCTTCTTCTTCGTTCAATTTACCCTTGGCTACTGTTGTGAGGTTTCCGGGTTCATATTTTTCGGAATAAGTCCAATATATCATGTGGTTCTTAGCAAAAGCGGGATCAAATGTAACATCCAGCAATCCGCCCTGACCCACAAAATCTACAGTAGGAAAACCTTCAATCTTTTTCACCAATTTGCCATTGGTATCGTGTATTTGCATGTATCCTTTTTTAAAGGTCAGCATCAATCTTCCATCAGGCATCGCCACAATTGCAAAGGGACTTCCGAGTTTTTCGCCTATTTTTTCAACCTTATAAGGCGTTGTTGTTTTTGCCCCATTTACCCTTGTTTGTCCGGCAAATGCTGGCTTGTATTGACTATTAGGGGGTTTGGTTTCTACAGGTTTTAGGGTATCTGCAGCTACTCTATAAAATGGTGAAAAGGCAGCACTCACTTGAAAACTTACAAAAAGCAAGAAAAGAAAAAATACGTAGCCAACTTTTTTCATAAGAGGAAATTTAACTTGAAGGATTAATTAGATAAAACGATGTCATAAATATAAGCGAACCCTTTGAATATCGAATGTTGAACAGAAGAATATCGAATGT
>CALRUV010000326.1:0-3205 GCA_943371455.1 Chitinophaga pinensis
ATTTGCTTGCTTGCTGGTAATCTCCTCGCAGGCCCAAAACAAAACAATAACCGGTAAAGTAACAGACGCTAAGGACGGCTCACCAATGGTGGGTGCTTCTATTGTGGTAAAAGGATCTGTTACCGGAACCCAAACTGGAGCCGACGGAACTTTTAAGATCTCTGTTCCCAATGCTGCCGGTGCGTTATTGATTTCTTCTGTAGGTTATGCAACCCAGGAAGTTAGTATCAAAACAAGCACGTCTTTAAATGTTGCTTTGGCAACGACCAACGACCAATTGAATGAAGTGGTGGTTATCGGTTATGGTACTGCTCGTAAAAAAGACCTAACAGGTGCTGTTGTATCTGTTCAGGCTAAAAACTTTAACCAGGGTGCTATTATGGCTCCTGACCAATTACTCCAGAGTAAAGTAGCTGGATTAGAAGTTACCAATCAGAATGGTCAGCCGGGTGCTGCATCTACCATTCAGATCAGGGGTACTTCTTCTATCCGTTCAAATAATAACCCACTCTATGTAGTGGATGGTGTGCCTTTGGATGGCAGAACTGCCAGACCAGATTTAAGTACTGCTTTCGGTAGTACACCTGCTTCTAACCCATTATTGTTCATCGACCCGAACAGTATTGCACAGATCGATGTACTGAAAGATGCGTCTTCTGCAGCTATTTATGGTTCTCGTGGTGCCAATGGTGTTATTGTTATCACAACCAAAAAAGCTAGTGCTGGTCCTGTAAAAGTTGAATTTGGTACCAATTACGGTGTCAATATTGGCTTTATGAAGAGATTTGAAATCCTGAAGGCCGGAGAATTCAGATCAGCACTTACAAAATATAAACAAGCAAGTTCTTTAGATGGTGGTTATAACGAAGATGCTTTAAAAGGTATCACACAAAAGCCATTAACTCAAAACTACTCATTGTCTTTCAGTGGTGGTAATGATGTAGGTAAATTCCGTGCTTCTTTACTTGCTTCTAACACAAAAGGTTTCTTGAAAAAATCTGCTTTGGATAAATACATTGCAACCATTGGTGGTAGTTATAAATTGATGGATAAGCGTTTAACTATCGACTTTAACTTGATTACCGGTAATGTTGCTGAAACATTAACCAGTGTATCCAATACTGCAGGTTCTACAGGTAATATCATTTCTTCTGCTTTAAGTTGGAACCCAACAGTTGCTTTGATCGGACCAGCTGGTTTGTATAACTTCCCTTCTAACGGTTCTGGTAACCCATTGGCATTTAACGATGCATACAATGATAACAGTAGCGTTTTCACTATTTTAGGAAGTGTTTCTGCTGCTTATAAGATCACCGACAATTTAGAGTACAAACTTTTATATGGTATCAATAGTGGTACCGGTAGCAGAAAAATGAGTATTGACGGATGGTTACAGGGTATTCCAGGTGTATCTGGTTTGGGATCTGCAGCTATTGTAAATGCTAAATTAAATACACAAACACTTACCCATACCTTATCTTATCGCAAAAATCTTACCAGCGATTTGTCCATCGACGCCCTTGCAGGTTATGAGTACTTTAAAACAAATTACAATGGTAATGGCGTTTCTGCCAACGGTTTCAATACTAACCTGGATCAGTTAACAAGAATTGGTATTCCTTATACCGATATCATGGCTAACGCTAAAAACCAGAATCCTTTTTATTCTTACGCAAATCCACAAGCTGAATTGCAATCGTATTTCGGTCGTGTAACCTTCAACTATAAAGACAGGTTATTATTAACCGGTACTATGAGAGCTGATGGTTCTAGCAAATTTGGTAAGAACAATAAGTATGGTTATTTCCCTTCAGGAGGTTTGAAATGGGTTGCCAGCAATGAAGAATTCATGAAAGACAATAAAATATTCTCTAGTTTGGCTTTCCGTGCATCTTATGGTGTTACGGGTAACCAGGAATATCCTGCAGGTTCTTCTCAAGAGCAATTTGCTTTGAACTCTTTCAACAATGCGCCTCAGGTTGTTAACGGTAACCCAGATCTGAAATGGGAAAAAACAAATTCTTTCGATTTAGGTATTGAATTCAGTGTATTAGGTGGAAAGGTTTATGGTTCATTCGATTACTATAATAAAACTACCTCTGATATCTTGTTTCAAACAACAGCCATTCAACCGGCTCCATCATCTATCTCTTTCGTAAACCTGGCTAATGCTAATATCATCAACCAGGGTTTTGAAATTGCGATTGGTGCAACCATCGTTGATAAGCAAGATTTAACATGGGATCTTAACTTCAATTATGCCAATAACACCAACAACGTTAAAAACTTTACTGATCCTAATACAGGCTTAAACCTGCAGGTTCAAACTGGTTTTATCAGTGGTCAGGGTGTATCCGGAACATTGGCTCAGGTTATTACCAATAACCAACCTATCAATGTATTCTACCTGAAACCATTCAATGGTTATGATGCTAGTGGTAACCAACAAATTGGTGGATCACCTCAATTTGCTGGCGATCCTAACCCCAAAAACATTTTCGGTTTCAGTACTTCAGTACGTTATAAGAAATTTACTTTAACACTTAATTCTGGTGGTGCAACTGGATTCCTGATCTACAACAATACGGCTACATCTGTAACCAACATTGCTGGTATTGCGCAGGGAAGAAATATCGACAAAGCTGCTTACAATTCTGCTGAAGGTGTTGCCAGTGGTGTGGGTGCATCTACAAGATTCCTAGAAAAAGGCGATTATTTTAAACTAAGAAACGCTACTGTACGTTATAATGTAGGTAATGCAGGTAAATATATCAAGAACCTAAGCGCATTTGTTAGTGCCAGCAACTTGTTTGTGATTACCAAATTTACCGGTTTTGATCCTGAGGTGAATATCGATAAGAGCAATAACTCATACCCTTCCAGGTCTATTGAGTATGTTCCTTATCCAACAGCCAGGACCATTTCTTTTGGATTTAATTTCTCATTATAATCAACTATCAAACTACAAACGATGAAACCATATAATATGCTAACAAAATTTGCGGTCCCTTTCCTTGCAGTTCTTGCAATGTCGGGATGTACAAAGCTTGAAGAAAATTTGGGCAGTACGCTCACCAATAATCAGGTATCAAACGCATTGGGTGCTTCCGGTACAGGATTATTGCTCTCTGCTGCTTATGCCGATTTAGGCGGGCCATTTACTGCGCAAGATCTGGTATTCTCATTGATGGAGAATACAACTGAC
>CALRUV010000327.1:0-3203 GCA_943371455.1 Chitinophaga pinensis
GAACCTTCCAACTTTTATGATGGACATCCAAGCCTACATATATATTGTGTCCGCTGAAATCCTTAATTTGAGATGTTCTTATGTTCATAAATTTAGTTTTCCTGAATATAATATCTGGAAACTTAGATTTCAAACATAAAAACTGCGGCTATTTTCTTTTACAGCATTTTTTCAGCAAAAAAAAGAAAGTTCCATTAGATGTCTCTTGTAGAGAATCCTATAAACAAAAAAGCCTCAAGTAAACTTGAGGCCCTCTCTATTTATGTTCGTAGTAAGGAATCATATCATTGGCATACTGGTCTTGTTGTTTCCAGTAAGCAAGGGTAACATAATGACCGCCGGGCGCTTTCAGTAATCTTCCAAATACTGCATTGGTGGCATTAAACATAACATCTGTAACACCCACTGTAAATGTTTCGGGAGCGGGAGGAGCAACAGGTGCTTCCCCATCTACTGTTGGAGTAGTTGCAGGTGCTGCTTTAGGTGGCGGACTTGCTTGCAGTACTACTGTATAATGATTGAATTCGAGTACCTGTTTCAAAAACGCCACTCTTTCTGTGGACACATTTTTTTCCACGATGGCACATTTGATGCCATCTAATTCTTCAAATTCGTGGTTCTTATTGATAGCCATATTTACCTTCTTTAAAAGCCCGGACTGATTGAAAAAATATAATCATACACCACACTGGCAATACCCGTAACAATAATACCTGCTACACAAATATAGAGTGCAATTTTAGGCATGATCGGCAGGGCAATTTTTTCAACGGGTGTTTCATTGGGATCCATGAAAATTGCTTTCACGATCCTTAAATAATAGTAGAACGAGATCACCATATTCAAAGCTGCCAGTCCGATCAATAAATAATTGCCCTTTGCAGCACCTGCAATCAATAAAAAGAATTTACCAAAGAAACCGGCAGTAGGTGGCACACCCGCCAATGAAAACAAAGCAATAGTAAGGATCCAGGATAATAATGGATTGGTTTTATAAAATGCTTTGAAATCGCTGATCTTTTCTTTTCCACTAACAGCACTTACCAATGACACCACACCAAATGCTGCCAGGTTAGAAAATATGTAAATGAGGATAAAATAGACAACAGAAGCAGTACCTGCCTGAGAACTACCAGAAATACCAATTAAAATAAACCCTACCTGGGCTATGGATGAAAAGGCAAGGAATCTTTTAAAATTATCCTGCCGCAATGCAAATAAGTTACCTATGATAATGGTGAGTAAGGAAAGAATGAAAAGGATGTTATACCACAATGCCGATAAAGAGCTGAATGCATGGTACAGCACAGAAACAAATACAAAGAGTACGGCAGCTTTTGAAACAACCGACAGATAAGAGGTTACGGCAATGGGTGCTCCTTCGTACACATCGGCCGTCCACAAATGAAAAGGAACTGCGGATACTTTAAAGGAAAAACCGGATACCACCAGAATAAAAGCAAAAACCTGTAAAGGCGTACCGGTAAGATGAGCCGGTAATTCTGCCAATGTTAAGGTTCCTGTTGTGCCATAAATAAAAGATATACCAAACAATAATAATGCAGAGGAAAAGGCAGAGGAAATGATCAGCTTCATGGCAGCTTCGGACGACTTTCTTTTAAACAGATCAAAATTAGCAGCGGCAGCCAAAGGAATGGTAGACATTTCTAAACCCAGGTAAAACATCAACAGATTACCACTGGATATCATAAAGAACATCCCTAATAAGGTGGTGAGTAATAAAATATAAAACTCAATCACATGCTTATGCGTTTTCAACCAATTATACGACTGCATGGAAATGAGCCAGATGGCCAGATTGAGCATGTTTTTTTCAAGACTAATGAATGGACTAGTCTGAAACATATCATTGAATAAAGTGCCCGATTTGATAAAAAAGAATCCAAAAATAAAATTCAGGAATAAGAGGATATTGGCAATACGGAGCAGACTTTCATTGGTTCTTTCCTTGCCCAGTTTCAAAAAAAGAAATAGAAAGATGATAGCCGTTATCAGCAGTTCCTGTTTCAGCAATATGAAAAAATCATCTAACATTATTCAAATCATTTAAGGGTAATGGCCTTACCTACATTTTGCATGATATGCTCAGTTCCGGGTCCTATTAAACTATTAATTAAAAAAGGCGCTATTCCTATCAATACAATGCCCACAATTAAAATTGCTGCTGCCATTTTCTCATTCCATTTCGCATCGTTTAACTGGAGATAGGCGGAATTTTCGATCGGTCCCATCACAGACTTTCCCGCAGCGCGCAAAATATAAACAGCCGTAACTACAATGGATGCGCAGGATAGAATGGTTGCCAATCTGTACATAGTATCCGGATTTTGCCAGGAGCCCATGAAGACGGTCATTTCGGCCACAAACCCACTAAAACCGGGTAATCCGAGTGAACATAAGCCTGCTATCACAAATACAGTTGAGATGAAAGGCATTACTTTTAATAAGCCACCTAATTGCGCCACCATTCTGGTATGTGTTCGGCTATAGATCATGCCAATGGCTGCGAAGAAAAGGGCCGTCATCAGTCCATGTGATACCATTTGCAAAACGGCACCATTGATAGATGTTTCGGTTAACATGCCAATACCCAGCAGCACAAATCCGCAGTGACTCACAGAAGAATAAGCGTTGATATATTTTAAGTCGGTCTGCATCATGGTAGCAAATGCACCATAAATAATAGCGATCGTAGCCAATAGGATAATTACCCAAGAATATGCATGAGCAGCGTCAGGCATGAGAAATGTAGCCACGCGCAAACAACCATAGCCGCCCAGTTTCATAGAGATCCCTGCCAGGAACATAGAAGCTGCGGTTGGTGCAGAAGCATGTCCATCTGGAACCCAGGTATGAAAGGGGAACATGGCTGCAAAAATGCCAAATCCAACAAAGGCGAATGGGAAAAAGAAAAGCTGCACATCAAGCGGAATAGCTAATTGAGAAATTTCCATCAGGTCGAAAGAGCCAGTCTGGTAATAAATACCCATCAAGCCAACAAATACCAAAGCGGAACCTGCCATTAACATCAAAGCCAGTTTCATAGCACTGTATTCTTTTTTGCCACTACCCCAAATGCCAATGAGTAAAAATTTAGGAATCACCGCAATTTCCAGAAAGAAGAAGAGTGTGAATATATCCAATGATATAAAGAACCCATAAGCTCCCATACTTAATAAAAT
>CALRUV010000328.1:0-3193 GCA_943371455.1 Chitinophaga pinensis
AGTTGGGAATCTTATTATTGGAAAGCTTTTCATGTTCATTCAAATAATCCTTCATTTCAATTAATAAATTATCTGTACTAAGGTTTTTAAAGTTGGTGTTTAATAAAGTGATCAATTTTTTTCTATCTGTATCTGTATGGTGTATCCGAAACAGGTAAATTGCCTGCATAGCAAAGAGTTTGGGCGTCTTTTCCTGCTTAATTAAAAGCTTTAGTTCATTTTCAAATAATGCAGGATAGGCACCGTACACTGCTTCGAGTAATGCCCTTTTGGTGCTATTTTCCAGGCTTACATATTGCGCAAGCATTTTGCGAAAACCATTTTCAATTTCTGCACTCTGAAAAAGGAATTGCGAAATGGCCCAGCAGGCTTCCCGATACCTGTCTTCCGTTTCTGCATTCAATGGCTCTGCAAAACAGGCTTTGATGGTTCTGTTTCTCAGACTTTTATCAAAATCGATACGGCGCTGGTATAAAACAAAATCAGTTTGAATTGAATCTCTTGAAAACTGTGCTATGAGGAAAGTGCTGCACAAACAGGCCAAACATAGTAATGGGAATCGCTTCATACAATAAAAATAAGCAGAATTGTATTTACTGCATAAAGACTGCTTATATCAGTATCAATCAGCACAAAGCATTTATCTTGCAAAATGAATTCTTTCAAATAATTTTATCAAATGTTGATCACCTATACAAATCTTTACAAGTTTACCCAATCCGTTTTTTTAGCGATGGGATGCCCCGAAGCAGATGCCGCTATTGCCACAGAAGGCTTGCTGGCAGCAGATATCAGGGGTATTGACAGTCATGGGGTAGCCCGCTTATCTGGCTATATCCGTTTATGGGAAGCAGGCAGGGTAAATGCAAAACCTGCCATAAAGGTCATTCATGAAACACCTTCCACGGCAGTTGTAGATGGTGATGCAGGTTTGGGTTTGGTGGTGGCACCTTTCGCTATGAAAATAGCTATTGAAAAAGCAAAGATCGCCGGAACCGGTTGGGTTAGTGTTTCTAACTCCAATCATTTTGGTATTGCAGGACATCATGCCATGATGGCTTTAGAAAATGAAATGATCGGGATGGCCATGACTAATGCTAGTGCTTTTGTAGCACCTACTTTTTCTGTGGAAAGGATGCTGGGCACCAATCCTATTGCTGTTGCCATACCAGCAGGGGAACAACCGCCTTTTGTGGCCGACTTTGCAACTACCACTGCAGCGAATGGAAAACTGGAATTATTGCAAAGAAAAAACCAGGAAGCGCCCTTGGGTTGGGTTACTGACAAGGATGGGAATCCAACAACAGATGCTAGCATTTTAAAAAAAGAAGGTCTCATGCTGCCTTTGGGAAGCGATAGAGAGCATGGCAGTCATAAAGGATATGCTTTAGGCAGTATCGTGGATATCTTCTCTGCTGTATTGAGCGGTGCATCCTATGGTCCCTGGGCACCACCATTTCCGGCTTATGTGGCAATGCCTGAAAATATGCCGGGTAAGGGTTTGGGACATTTTTTTGGTGCTATGCGCATAGATGCATTCAGACCTGCTGCAGATTTTAAATTTCATATGGATAACTGGATCCAAAGATTCAGGGCGGCCAAACCAGCCGAGGGGTATGAACGTGTTATGATTCCCGGTGATCCTGAAAGAGAGATGGAAGCCATCAGGATGAAAGAGGGGATCCCTTTGGCAGAAGTTGTGGCGGCGGATCTTAAAAATATTGGCACCAAATTTTCAATTGTTTTTCCTTAGGCAAGTAATAGCTGAAATCCTTTGCCGTACTAACATCTGTTATTAAAATACTTTCCTATATTTCTGGTTTCAGCCTGTACATTTGTTCAAAATTTAATCATCTAAAAAATTGGGGGAGGGGGTTTTCACATGAAAGTAATGAAGTTTGGCGGCACCAGTGTTGGTAAGCCGGAAAGAATGCATCAGGTTGCACAGTTGATTACAGGTTCTGAAGAACCAACCATAGTAGTGCTGAGTGCATTGAGTGGTACAACAAATTCACTTGTAGAGATCAGCAAAAGTCTGGCAACCGGTGATCGCGCAGGAGCAAAGCTTAAAATAGATAAGCTGGAAGAACATTATAAAGGTTTTGTAAAAGATCTCCTGAAAAAGGAAAATACCTATGCAAAGGGTATTGCTATTGTTACAGAGCATTTTGAATTTTTGAATATTATTCTTCGTATTTCATTTAGTGAAGCCTTGAATAAAGATATACTGGCACAGGGTGAATTACTCAGTACCAAACTTTTCAGTGCCTACCTGGAAGAGCAGCAAATTGATCATATGTTATTGCCGGCATTGGAATTTATGTCGATAGATATCAATGAAGAACCCCAACTGGGTAGTATCAAGATCAGGCTAAGCCAATTACTGCACCAGCATAAAGACAAAAAATTATTTATTACCCAGGGTTATATCTGCAAAAATGCAAAGGGCGAAGTGGATAACCTGAAACGTGGTGGAAGTGATTATACTGCTTCGCTTGTGGCTGCTGCTATCAAAGGTTCTGTATGTGAGATCTGGACAGATATTGATGGCATGCATAACAACGATCCGAGGGTTGTTGATAAAACCATCGCCATCAAACAACTGAGCTTTGATGAAGCTGCGGAGTTGGCTTATTTTGGTGCTAAAATTTTGCACCCTACATGTATCTGGCCTGCACAACAGGAAAATGTGCCGGTAAAACTACTCAACACCATGCAGCCTGACGCAGCCGGCACGGTAATTACCAAAGATGCCGGAAGTGTTGGTGTGAAAGCTGTTGCAGCCAAAGACGGGATCATTGCTATTAAAATTAAAAGTAGCCGAATGTTACTCGCCTATGGTTTTTTGCGTAAGGTATTTGAAGTGTTTGAAAAATACCATACGTCTATTGATATGATTACCACTTCTGAAGTAGCGGTTTCTGTTACCATTGATAATGATACCAATTTGCAAAAGATCATCAAAGAATTAGAGCCTTTTGGAACGGTAGAAGTTGAAAAAAATCAAACCATTGTGTCTATTGTAGGTAATGAGATTGCACAAACAGAAGATGTGTTGCAGAAATTATTCAATGCCATCAAAGAAGTAACAGTTACAATGGTTAGTTATGGTGGCAGTCCGCATAATATTTCCTTATTGGTACCCAGTGCCAATAAAACAAAAACACTTCAGTTATTGAATAAAGGATTATTT
>CALRUV010000329.1:0-3181 GCA_943371455.1 Chitinophaga pinensis
TAGTCCAATGGCATGGTGATTGACATTAGAAAGCTGATTATTAAATTGAAAACTTATTTTATGGGTAAGATAATTGGAATTGACCTCGGAACCACCAATAGTTGTGTGGCCGTAATGGAAGGTAATGAGTCGGTAGTAATAGCCAATGACGAAGGCCGCAGAACCACTCCTTCCGTAGTTGCTTTTCTGAAAAATGGAGAGCGTAAAGTTGGTGACCCTGCCAAAAGACAGGCTATCACTAACCCTGAAAATACCATTAGTAGTGTGAAGCGTTTTATGGGCCGTCGTTTTGACGAAGTGACCGAAGAAATCAGTCACTGGAGCTACAAAGTGGCAAAGGGTGACAATAATACAGTTCGTGTTGCTATTGAAGACAGGATGTACACGCCACAGGAAATTTCTGCCATGATCTTGCAGAAAATGAAGAAAACGGCTGAAGATTATCTGGGACATGAAGTATCAGAAGCGGTTATTACCGTTCCTGCTTATTTTAACGATGCACAACGTCAGGCAACTAAGGAAGCCGGTGAAATTGCCGGATTGAATGTTAGACGTATTGTAAATGAGCCAACTGCCGCTGCATTGGCTTATGGTTTGGATAAAAAGCACGCAGACCAGAAAATAGCTGTTTTTGACCTGGGTGGTGGTACTTTTGACATATCTATCCTTGAATTGGGAGATGGTGTTTTTGAAGTAAAATCAACCAATGGTGATACGCACCTGGGAGGTGATGATTTTGATAAGGTGATCATGGACTGGCTGGCAGATGCATTCAAAGCGCAGGAAGCTATTGATCTGCGTAAGGATCCGATGGCCTTGCAGCGTTTGAAGGAAGCTTCAGAAAAAGCAAAAGTTGAACTGAGTTCATCTTCAGAAACAGAAATCAACCTGCCTTATATTACTGCAGTTGATGGCGTTCCCAAGCACCTGGTTTTGAAGTTAAGCAGAGCAAAATTTGAACAACTTGCAGATAAGTTATTTGCACGTTGTTTGAAACCATGTGAAGAAGCATTGAAAGATGCTGGTTACAATATTTCTCAGATTGATGAGGTTATTTTAGTGGGTGGCTCAAGTCGTATCCCTAAAGTGCAGGAAATTGTAGAAAAATTCTTTGGAAGAAAGCCCAATAAAAGCGTGAATCCGGATGAGGTTGTAGCATTAGGTGCAGCTATTCAGGGTGCTGTTTTAACTGGTGAAGTAAAAGATGTTTTGTTACTGGATGTTACACCTTTAGGCTTAGGTATTGAAACAATGGGTGGTGTAATGACTACCATGATAACTTCCAATACCACTATACCTACCAAGAAAATGGAAGTTTATTCTACAGCCAGTGATAACCAGCCTGGTGTGCAGATACATGTTTTACAAGGTGAGAGACCAATGGCTAACCAGAATAAGAGTCTGGGTATGTTTAACCTTGATGGTATACCACCGGCACCTCGCGGCGTTCCTCAGATTGAAGTAACTTTTGATATTGATGCCAATGGTATGTTGCATGTAAGTGCAAAAGACAAAGGCACCGGAAAAGAACAGAAGATCAGAATAGAAGCAGGTAGCGGTTTAAGTAAGGAAGAAGTAGAAAAAATGAAGGCTGAAGCAAAAGCCAATGAAGCTTCAGATAAAGAAGCAAGGGAGAAAGTTGAAAAACTGAATGCCGCTGATAGTATGATCTTCCAAACCGAGAAACAATTTAAAGAGTTTGGCGAAAAAATATCAGAAGATAAAAAAGCGCCTATTGAAGCTGCACTTACTAAATTGAAAGAAGCCCATAAGAACCAGGACATAGCAGGTATTGATGCTGCCATGGCTGAAATGAATACTGCCTGGACTGCTGCCAGTGAAGAAATTTACAAAGCACAGGCCGAAGCTGCTGGTAGTAATGGAAATGCACAGCCTGGCGCAGAAGCACAGAATAACCAGTCAAATGCCGGTTCGCAAGCTGGTAGCGAAACCGTTACTGATGCTGAGTTTGAAGAAGTGAAATAAAATTCAATATTCAATAAATAGCTGGAGCCCTCACTAACAAGTGGGGGCTTTTTCATTTATCTGGTATAAGTTACTTTATTGCCGGTGAATGCATAGGGTAAACAGGTACAGTCGCAATTCCTTTTTTCAGCAGATAGTGTATTGGCATTATCTAATCTTATAATAATGGAAGTTGCGGGTAAGGTTGAATTGCCATTAAAAGGGAAATTAGGTATCCCAAGCGAATAACAATAGAAATTAAGGTCGGGCTTTACATCTGCAAAACTCCTGTTCACAAATCCACTCTGCTGAGGAATGAAATAATATACATTAGGCGGCAGTCCAGGTAAAGAGATTCCTGCTGAAAACGCCTGTTTGGAAGGATCTATATTGTCTTTCACAAGTGCGATATTATTATCTTCCGGTGTTCTTTGTGACCCTTGTTTGATCCAGTTACCCTGAGCAGTACCCATTAAATCCAAGTTAAATTCACCACTTAAAGGCAGGGCAGTTCTTTTTACTTTGCCATCATACCTGCCTAATTTTGGTTCTAAAAGGCTTCTGCTTTTGGCATCAAAATATTGTAAAGGTTCGGCCCCCATTCCATTAACAGTTGCACCAAAATCCATTCCTGCAAATCCACCTTTCGAAATAGCTATACCTAAAACTTCGCCTGGTGTTGCGTCTAATGAAACATTGGCATAACACTGTTGGGAATTAGCGCCACCTGTGCTGTAAGGGGGCTGGCAGGGAATACCATTAAAATTATTTACAGCTGATAATAAACGGGCTGAAAGATTACTGACATGGCCCCAGTAAAGAAAACTTTTTTCGGAGCCCATGGCGATATTGTAATCAAAATACTCATTTGATAAACCGGCATTATAACGGGTTCTGCCTATCCTGAATATTTTTACATTACCTGGCGATTTGATATTAAGGGAAGGGGAACTGGTGTAACAATAAAAATACATGTGGTCTGTTGGGAAAGTATGTGCAGGTGGATTCAGGTTACCTAAAGGAACCAGTCCGGTAATAACAGACGTATCAAAAGGAATTACCGTAAAAGCACCGCGAACCAGATCATTGATGGGATTATTGTTAGGAGAAACCACATTTTCATCCCCTGTTTTTTTACAGGCAATGCCATAAAATAACAGCAACATAAACCATTTAAACGCGGTTAGTTTCATAAAGTGGCAAGATTCTCACTTAA
>CALRUV010000330.1:0-3171 GCA_943371455.1 Chitinophaga pinensis
ACAACTCATTTTCAAATTTTCAAATTTTCAAATTCTTTTATGTTCTCATCCATAACTAAACTATTCAACATTCAATACCCTATTGTTCAGGCAGGTATGGTTTGGGCTAGTGGATGGAAGTTGGCTAGTGCCGTTAGTAATGCGGGTGGATTGGGTTTGATAGGAGCAGGCAGTATGTACCCTGATGTTTTAAAGGAACATATTCAACAATGTAAAGCCGCTACAGATAAGCCTTTCGGCGTGAATATTCCACTGATGTATCCTAATGTTTCGGAGATCATTCAAATAATTATCGAAGAGAAAGTACCTATTGTTTTTACCAGTGCCGGTAACCCTAAAATGTATACGTCAATTCTTAAAGAGAAGGGCATAACAGTGGTGCATGTGGTGAGTAGCAGCATCTTTGCCAAAAAAGCAGAAGCTGCAGGCTGCGATGCAGTGGTGGCTGAAGGCTTTGAAGCGGGCGGACATAATGGTAGAGAAGAAACAACTTCCATGGTATTGATTCCATTGGTGAGGGCAGCCGTTAACATACCGGTAATTGCTGCTGGCGGCATTGCAACAGGTAAACAAATGCTGGCTGCCATGGTATTAGGTGCAGATGGTGTTCAGATAGGAAGCCGATTTGTTTGTACGCCGGAAGCCTCATCCCATATGGCTTTCAAGGATGCTGTGCTAAAAGCAGAAGAAGGCGATACCTTATTAACCATGAAGCAGTTAATGCCCGTACGTTTATTAAAAAATCCTTTTTTCGAAATGATACGCGCTGCCGAAATAAATGGTGCAGATGAAAATACACTCAAAGAAATACTAGGCCGTGCGCGAGCCAAAAAAGGGATGTTTGAAGGCGATCTCGCAGAAGGCGAATTAGAAATTGGCCAGGTAAGCGCACTGATCAATCAAATAAAACCCGCTGCAGAAGTTGTAAAGGAAATCTGGGATGAATGCAGGAGGGCTATACAGGAAATAAAAGGGATTTGAATTTTGAATATCGAATATCGAACAAGGAATGACGAAGGGAATTTAGAATTTTCAATGACTCAAAACCTTAAACTCCAAACTGCAGTCTCCAGTCTCCAGTCTCAAGTCTATTTCTGAATATACACCCCATCCGCCTGAGAAATACTGGTAACAGTTAGGTCATTGATACAAACATTTTCTGGTAGTGTAGCACAGTAATAAACAATATCGGCAATGTCTTCCGCATACAAGGGCGTAAATCCATCGTAAACCTGTTTTGCTTTGGATTCATCTCCTTTAAAACGCACCAAAGAAAATTCTGTTTCTGCAGCACCCGGATGAATAGCGGTTACTTTGATACGTTGTGGCAGCAGATCTATGCGCATGGCTTTACTCAAAGCATCTACGGCGTGTTTACTGGCACAATAACCGTTTCCTTCCTTGTAAACCAGCTTGCCTGCAACAGAACCCATATTAATGATATGCCCTTTTTTTCTGCTGGTCATATAAGGCAATATCGCTTTGGTAACATACATCAAACCCTTCACATTCGTATCCATCATCGTATCCCAATCATCCAGATCGGCATTCTCAAAACTATCTCTGCCTAAAGCCAGTCCGGCATTATTAACCAGTATATCTATGTTTGTCCAGTCTTTGTCAAGACTATCTAAAACAGCAAATACTTCTGCTCTGTTCTGTACATCAAAAGCGAGTGGTAGGGTGTTGATGCCATATGTTTTTTGGAGGTCTGCCGCCAATTCCTGCAATCTTTCGCTTCTTCTGCCTGTGATGATACAATTCCATCCTGCAGCAGCAAATTTTTCTGCAATGGCTTTGCCAAATCCTGAAGTAGCACCTGTAATTAAAATGATCTTGTTCATGTTTGTTTACTATTGACCGAAAGGTAATGGATGTATGGAATATTAAAAAGTAAAAGGATAAACTGCTGGTGTTAACTATTTTACCTGATCAACACTAGGGTTCCTTTTCTGAATATTACTGCCCCTGAAAAATCTATGCCTTCTGTTTGGTAAACATAGCCGCCAGAAGGTTGTTCAATACCAGCTAATTTACCATCCCATCCCTTATTCACTTCTGAGGTATTAAATACCAATTGTCCATATCGGTTATAAATACTGAAATAAATTAATTTGCTGATACCATATAAAACCGGTCTGCTTATATCATTCTTACCATCCCCATTGGGTGTGAATGCTGAGGGCACTAAAATATCCGGACCGTTTTTAAATACACGCACCACCACTTTATCGGATGCTGTACAGGAACCTTCACTAATGGTTACGGTATAGGTGATAGAATCAATACTATTATCGGGTGTCATGATGGGATTTGCTATACTTGGGTCACTCAAGAAATTAGTAGGCGACCAGGAATAAGTAGTACCCCCGGTAGCATTGAGTTGTACGGGTTGATTGGGCACGGCAAATGTATCAGAACCTGCATAGGCACGAACAGGTGGGATCACGGTTACCAGAATGGTATCTACAAAGACTTTGGGGCAACCACTGTTGTAGGAAGAAGTTAAAACATAGCTAGTTGTTCTGCTGGGTCCGGCAATAGGATTCAACGAATTGGTATTGATGAGTGAATTAGCTGGACTCCAGGTAAAAACATTTCCGGTAATATTGCCATTCAATGAAACCCTGCTGCCAAAACAAATCGTTATATCTGAACCGGCATTGGCCAATGGATAGGCGTTTACATTCACGAGAAAAGAATCTTTGGCCTGACATCTACCCAAATTTGCTGTAACCGTATAACGGGTATCTACCAAAGGTGCCACCAAAGGATTTTTAATGTTTGGTATCACTACGCCTGAAGACGTTTTCCATTGATAACTTAATGCATCACTAACCGGACGTAACTGTATGGTATCGGTTCGGCAAATTCCAGTATCAATACCTGCTTTTACAGAAATGAATTGTAAAACATTTACCCTAACAGAGTCTGTATTAGAACAACCATTATCATTTACCGAAACATAATACCAGGTAGTATCTCTAGGAAAAACCAACGGGGATGCGGTATTTGACAATTGAATTCTTGTTTTATTCGGTCCGTTCATAGGAGTCCATAAAACTGAACCGCTGCCAATATTCACTTTCAAGGCAAGCGTATCTATACTGCAAATCAATGTATCTCTAAAGGGAAGACTGAGTATGGGCTTGTCTAGAACATTTAAAACTT
>CALRUV010000331.1:0-3141 GCA_943371455.1 Chitinophaga pinensis
TAACCGCCTGAAAATCACCACATAAGAACTTAAAAAGTGCGGAAGAGGAGATTCGAACTCCCACGCCCGGTAAAAGGCGCTACCACCTCAAAGTAGTGCGTCTACCAATTTCGCCACCTCCGCATTTAAGGTTTGCAAAGTAAAGGAAATCACATTAAAATTATTGTATGTTATTTAAAAAGCTAGAAGAGTAGCCGCAGATTCGCAGATTTTTTGGATCCAAATCTGCAAACCTGCCTTTGTCGGCAGACAGGTCTGCGGCTAAAAACACATTCAATTTTACATCCTTTCAGGAACGCGAATACCCAAAACAGACATGCCATTCTTGATCACTTGAGCTGTGATGGTTGCTATTTGAAGGCGGAGCATTTTCTTTTCTTCAGATTCTGCATTGGCAATAGAATGTTCCGTATAAAATGAATTAAAGATCTTGGCCAGATTGAAAATATATATCGCCACTTTGGAAGGGTCATGCTCGATGGCTGCATCCTGCAAAACAGATGGGAACATTTCCAGGTGAATGGAGAGCTCTTTTTCTAAAGGGAGTAAGGTTTGGAGTTTAGGATTTGGGGTTTGGGTTTGATTCTCCTGATTCGCTTTTCTTAGGATACTCTTAATTCTTGCATATGTGTATTGGATGAATGGACCCGTAAAGCCATGGAAGTCGATACTTTCTTCCGGGTTAAAAACCATTTTCTTTTTAGGGTCTACACGTAATAGAAAAAATTTCAAGGCACCCAACCCGATGATATCGTATAAGTCTGTTAACTCTTCTGGCGTAAAATCTTTCACCTTTCCCAGCTCTTCTGTTTTCTGTTTGGCAATATTGACCATTTCTTCAACCAGATCATCAGCATCCACCACAGTTCCCTCCCTGCTTTTCATTTTGCCGGTTGGCAGTTCTACCATACCATAACTAAGATGATAAATGCCATCAGCAGAAGGCAAGCCTAGTTTCTGGCAAATAAGTTTCAGTACTTTAAAATGATAATTTTGCTCATCACCAACTACATAAATACTTTGTCCTGCATTGAATTCCTTTTGTTTCTGTTCTGCTAATCCAATATCCTGGGTTATGTAAACAGAAGTGCCATCTTTCCGGCGCACCAATTTTTCATCTAAACCATCATTGGTTAGGTCAATCCAAACACTACCATCTTCTTTCTGATAAAAAACGCCTTTTGCCAAACCTTCATCTACCAGGTCTTTACCCAGTAAATAAGTTTGACTCTCATAATAAGTTTTGTCAAAATCACTTCCAATTCTCTGGTAAGTAGTTTCAAAGCCGGCATACACCCATTCGTTCATTTTTCTCCATAGTTCCAGTACGTCTGGCTTTCCTGTTTCCCAGTCCTGCAACATTTGTTGTGCTGCTAACATGATCGGTGCTTCTTTTTCTGCCAGTTCTTCTGTCATGCCAGCATTCTTCAATTCATTGATCTGCGATTTATAGGTATCATTGAATTTTACGTAATAATCTCCTACAAAATGATCCCCCTTCATATTAGCATCTTTGGGAGAAGTGCCATTGGCATAAAGCTGCCAGGCAACCATGCTTTTGCAGATATGAATACCACGGTCGTTTACAATGCAGGTTTTGGAAACATCATATCCATTTGCCTTTAAAATTTCTGCAATACTTCTACCCAAAAAATTATTTCTTAAATGGCCTAAGTGCAGGGGTTTATTGGTATTGGGAGATGAGTATTCTACCATTACCCTCTGCTGATTGGCATTTTGGTTGCCAAATTGAGTTTGGTTAACTGTTGAATCTAAAAACCTAAGCCAGTAACTGTCTGCAATACCCAGATTTAAAAAGCCTTTGATAATATTATAGTGCTTAAAAATATCGGGATTTTCTAACAATAGGGCATCGCCTAATTCTTTACCCAATGCATCGGGTGATTTTTTTAATTGTTTTACAAATGCAAATAGTACAACTGTGTAATCACCTTCAAATTCTGGTTTGGTAGCGTTTACCAGGATATCCTGCCATGGCATAGTAATGCCATATATTGATGAAATTACTTTTGCTGTTGCCTGTTTAATTTGTAAAACCACATTCATGTACTTAGTTTTTCAGCTGGTAAAACTAACCAATTATGCCCTACCTTCGTCACGCTTATGCGAAAACTGCATGAACTTATATCTAAACTGATACTGAGGATAGTAGATTTCTTTTATCCCCTTTATCGTCGTTTTATGCCTTTGCAAACCTATAGGTATGCAGCTTGCGGGGGATTTAATACTTCTCTGGACATATTTCTTTTTTTCATTTCTTATAATTATATTCTTAATAAAGAACCGGTTCAATTATCTTTTGTTACCATTAGTCCGCATATAGCCGCATTCATCATTGGATTTTTTGTAACTTTTCCTATTGGGTTTTACCTGAGCAGGTATGTGGTTTTTCAGGAAATTACTGTAGGAAAGAGAAGACAAATAGGTAAATACTTCTTGGTAGTGATGGGCTGCATTTTTCTAAACTATGGATTCCTAAAACTTTTTGTAGAAGTTTTTGGATGGTATCCTACACCTTCTAAATTATTAACTACTGTTTTTGTAGTAGCATTCAGTTATTTCACGCAGAAAAATTTTACATTCAAACCAGTATCACAGGCAGGGTAATTTTTATAGCGGATTGATGTAAAACTGTAAAGTTGCCAGCCCTTTTTTTTCTGCATGAATAATTTTGAACTGATGTATACCTGCTTCCAAATAAATGGTTTTGCGATGATGTGTGTTTTCATCCAGTGCTGTATAAGCCGCATCCCAGGCATCAATGATGGTTTTATCATCAATGGTTAATTTCACCAGATCATCCGCTGTGATACCTATTTCATAGGCGCCTGCTTTAAGCAAGAACTTTGTTTCAGCCACTGTTGCAAAGGAATCTGCCGGTAAATCATTGCCAATCTTTCCCCACCAGGTAAAATCTATTTTTTTATTTTTTGCAGACTTTACGGGTTCTTGGTTAAATATTTGTTGGAATGTTTCATAATCCTTTTCGGGGTCATGGGCTGCATCCCATTGATACCAATTGATATTCCAATCGTTTTGTGGCACAAAAGCCTGGAAACTTACAGGGATGTTATCTGTAATAGGATCCCCAAACTGATTGCTGTAAGCATCCCCAGTTCT
>CALRUV010000332.1:0-3078 GCA_943371455.1 Chitinophaga pinensis
ATATTGGGGATGATTATATGCTGGCTACCTATACCCAAACAGAAGCTTATTTCAAAAAAATAGCAGCCAGTTCAGATCGTGTAAAACTAGTAGATATAGGCCTTACAGAAGAAGGTCGCACCCAATACATGTTTGTCATTTCCAGTCCGGAAAACCTGAAAAACTTAGAAAAATACAAACAGATCGCCCAAAAACTAGCTAGGGCTGAAAACCTCACAGATGAACAAGCACGCTCATTGGCAGCCGAAGGCAAAGCCGTAGTTTGGCTGGATGGTGGTTTACATGCTAATGAAGTAGTAGGTGCTCATCAATTAATAGAGATCATTTATCAGCTAAGCAGCAGAAAAGATGCAGAAACAGAAAAAATATTGAAAGATGTGATCATTCTTGCGGCACATGCCAATCCCGATGGTCAGGAATTGGTATCTAACTGGTATATGCGCGAACCCAATAAGGAAAAAAGAACCACCCAATTCTTACCACGCCTTTATGAAAAATATGCGGGTCATGATAATAACCGCGATTTCTACATGTTTAACCTGAAAGAATCTCAGAACATGGGTAAACAATTATTCCTGGAATGGTACCCGCAAATCATGTATAACCATCACCAGACCGGCCCTCCAGGTGCAGTAGTAGCAGGCCCTCCCTTTAGAGATCCTTTCAATTATGCATTTGATCCATTGGTGATGACCAGCCTTGACGCAGTAGGTGCTGCCATGATTAACCGATTAAATGCAGAAGGCAAGCCTGGCTATACGCAAAAAGCGGGGTCTGTATATTCTACCTGGTATAATGGTGGCTTAAGAACTTCCACTTATTTCCATAATATGGTGGGATTGCTCACTGAAATTATTGGTAGTCCCAACCCTATGGATATTCCAGTTGTGCCAGATAGATTGGTACCAAGCAGTGCCAACCCCTTTCCTATTCAACCACAAAAATGGTATTTCAAAAACTCTATCGACTATTCGGTTTCATTGAACTATAGTGTATTCATGTATGCTGTTAGGCATAAGGATGAACTGTTGTACAATATTTATAAGATGGGCAAGAACGCCATCACTAAAGGGGAAAAGGATACCTGGACACTTTCTCCTAAACGTTCTGCAGAAATCAGTAAAATATTTCAGGATGGGCAGCAGGCAAACAGAAGACCAGAAACAGCACCGGCAGGTTTTGGAGGCGGTAATAATGCTATTCCTAAAAGAATCTATGATAGTGTTTTCAAGAATCAGTCTTACCGTGATCCACGAGGATATATCATTCCAGCCAATCAGGCAGATTTTGCTACTGCCACACGTTTTGTAAATGCCATGTTGATCAGTGGTATAGTGGTACATAAAGCAACAGCCGATTTTACTGTAGGTGCTGAAAATTTTCCAGCAGGTTCGTATATTATCAAAACCAATCAGGCTTTCCGTCCGCATATACTGGATATGTTTGAACCACAAGATCACCCCAATGATTTTCAATATCCCGGCGGACCACCCATTGCTCCTTATGATGCAGCAGGATGGACACTTGCTTATCAAATGGGCTTACAATTCAGCAGAATTTTAAATGCCTTTGAAGGACCCTTTGAAAAAATTGGTTATGGTCAGATGCAAAACCACAAAAGCAATTTAGTAAGTACCAAAAATATGGCAGGCTATATTTTGAATGCAGGTGTTAATCATTCTTTTACAGTAACCAATGATCTGCTGAAAGCTGGTATGGAAGTTTATAGAATACAGGATGCTATTGCAGGTACTACATTTGCCAAGGGTTCTTTTTATGTGCCTGTTAATGCTAAAAATAAAACAGGCATTGAAAAAATCATTTCCGAAATAGGTGCAGATGCTTTAGCGGTAAATAAAAGTCCTGAAAATACCAGCAAAATAAACAAAGCCAGAATAGCTTTATGGGATAACTACGGTGGTTCTATGCCTTCGGGTTGGATACGTTATATTTTTGAACAGTACCATTTTGTTCCTGAAATTATTTATGCAAAAGATATTGATACCGGTAACCTGAAAAGCAAATACGATGTAATTGTTTTTGTTGGTGGCGCCATACCTGCCTTAACCACAAATGCAGCTGCTACGAGAGGCGGTGGTGGTTTTGGTGCAGAACCCAAAGCAGATTCTATTCCCGAAGAATATAGAAATCGTATTGGAAGAATCACTGCAGCTAAATCTATCCCGCAATTAAAAAAATTCCTGGAAGAAGGTGGCAATATCATTACCATTGGCAGCAGTACCCAACTTGCTTACCATTTAAAATTGCCTGTTACAAACGCTTTATCTGAAATTGTGAACGGACAGGAAAGAAATTTACCCGGCGAAAAATATTATATCCCCGGAAGTATTTTACAGGTAACGGTAGATTCTACAGATATGGCGGCAGCAGGCATGCGTTCTAAGGCTGACGTGTATTTTGATGCCAGTCCGGTATTTAATATCTTACCCGAAGCGCAGATCAATGGAAGTATAAAACCACTAGCCTGGTTTACACAGGATCCGCCATTGAGGAGTGGTTGGGCATTTGGACAATCCTACTTAAAATCGGGTGTGGCAGCTTTTAAAGCAGATTATGGTACCGGAAAATTATACGCTTTCGGACCAGAAATCACTTTCCGTGCGCAACCATATGGTACTTTTAAGTTGTTGTTTAATGGGTTGTACAAATAGAGTTTGGAGTTTGGAGTTTGGAGTTTTGGGTTTTGGGTTTTGGGTTTTGGGTTGTTAGGCATTTAAACTTAATTATAGAATACAAACTTGTTCGGAAGGTATTATTTCACAATAGAAAACATTTAGCAATGGAAGAGGTAAACATTTTATTAGTAGAGGATGAGCTAAAGATAGCCCAGATATTGAAGAAGGGGATAGAAGAAAATGGGTACCAGGTTGACCTTGCTTTTGATGGCATGATGGGGAAACAAAAATTTATGGCCAGTGATTACAAACTGGTGATATTAGATATTAACCTGCCGGAGATCAACGGATTTACGCTTTGCAAAATCATCAGGGATTATAACCAGCAAATCCCCATATTGATGCTAACGGCTTTGAATACAACAGAAGATAAAATAGAAGG
>CALRUV010000333.1:0-3065 GCA_943371455.1 Chitinophaga pinensis
GCTCCATCAAAATACGCCATCTGAGGGCTCTGATTACATGGCTGAGCGAAAGAATCAGAAAAACCGGGAGGATCAGCCAATAATTGGCAGAAAGAAGCGATTTTTTGAATTCACCCCATTTTTGGTCGGGAATCTGGTGCAGGCTCCACCAAACCAGGAACATACCCAAACCCAGGAAAAAAACATATTTTAGAATTGCTGATAAGCGTTTGTTCATAAAGCATCAATCTCCTGCAAGTTAAGCAAGGTATTAATACTTGTGTTGTTTAGTATAAGTAATGGCATTTTTTAAGGTGATAATCAATATTTTATTAAAACCATCCCGGATTCTCGACACAGTTTAAAATAACCAGGTTTTGGGTAAAAGCCGCTAAGTGGCTGAATTTCGCGCTAATTTGTATACCTTTGCACACTGTTTTTACAGCATCCTGCTAAAATTCGCACACTAATGTCTATTATAAAGAAGAGGATTTTATTCATTTCCACCGAAATGTCGCCATACCTGGAGTTGACAGAATTTGCGGAAGTAATCAACAAACTGGCTATTGCCAGTAACGACAGTGGTCTTGAAGTTAGGTGTATTATGCCTCGTTTTGGTGTAATCAATGAGAGAAGACACAGATTGCATGAAGTAGTAAGGCTATCCGGAATAAATGTATCAGTAGACAATGACGATTACCCCTTACAGATCAAAGTAGCATCTCTGCCAAATGCCCGCTTACAAGTATATTTTCTGGAAAACGAAGACTTTTTTAAACGTAAGCAGGTATTTCACGATGATGAAGAAACCTGGTTTGAAGATAATATTCTTAGAACTGTTTTTTTCTGTAAAGGTGCTTTGGAAACGGTTAAAAAATTTGGATGGCCACCAGACATTATTCATTGCAGTGGCTGGATGACAGGGTTAATACCTGCCTATATTAAAACTGCTTACAAAAAAGAGCCAGTTTTCGGTAATAGCAAAGTGGTATTTACTATTGGTCAGAATACTTTTAAAGAGAAACTGGGTGCTGATTTTATCAGAAAGGCATTGATCAATGTCAATATCAAAGAAAAAGACCTGGAATCATTTAAAGAAGGGAATAACACGGCCATGTTTCGTGGAGGCGCAACTTTTGCGGATGCCATAACTTTTGGGGCTGATAAAACTGATAAAAAACTGAATGAAGAATTTGCCAAAGTAAAGGGTAAGAAAGTGGTACCTTTTAAAGGATGGGATTCTGATTTAACAGAGTATTTAGAATTGTACAACGACCTTGCGGGCAAGTAATTAACAACACATGGATTCATTTTTTACGCTGAGAAGAATAGTAGTATTTTGTTTCTTTTCTTTTACTGTATTTTCTGCCTGTACGCGTATTTCCACCACTGATATTGGCGGATCTTTGATACCTGCTATTGATGGTGTGGTAACTAAAGATACCCTAATAGATATTATTACAGATAGTTTTGAAGACAATGATACTGTCAGGATCTATAAAAATGACCTCCATGTAATTGGTGCCATTAATAATGACCCCCTTTTCGGAAAAACATCTGCTTCTATGTATTTTGAAATGAAGCCCAATGCTTATCCCTATTTTATTCCAGGCGCAAAAGACAGTATTGTTGCCGATTCTGCCGTATTAATTCTAAGTTATCAGGGGTTTTATGGCGATTCTACTCAGCCATTACGATTAACTGTTTCTGAAATAGACAAAACAACACCCCTGGAAATTTTTAGGGCATATCCTGCCAATTATCCTGCATCCCTAAATGTAAGAATAGGGCAGCAACTGGCACCAACACAAACAGTTGATATCAGAAGACTGGGTGATTCTGTGAATAACCGGTTCGAAAATGCAAGGGGGCAGATCAGGATTAAATTAAATAGCGACATTGCCAGACGTTTTATCAAGATTTACGATTCTACCAATGCCTATCTTTCGGATTCTGTTTTCAGAACTTTTTTTGCAGGATTCGCGCTAACAACCGACAATGGTAGCTCTGCCAATGCACTTATAAAATTGAGCTTAGTTGATACTAACTCTAAATTTGCCCTTTATTATAATTCCAGTTCGGCTGGGGCATCGCAACGCGACACTTCTGTTGTTTATTTTAGATTCAATTCCTCATTTAGTGGAGATGCTAATATTGTTACCCGTAACAGATCAGGTAGCGATGCCAGCAAACATTTTACCACAACATCCAAACCTGATTCATTAATTTATATCCAAACTTTTCCTGGCACTTATGCAAGAATTAAAATTCCAGGTTTGCAAAGTCTGAATAACAGAATCATTCATAGAGCAGAATTGGTAACTGAGCAAGTGCCGGATGATGCAACCCTTAATACCATTGAAACACAAATGATAGCGCCGCGGTATCTTTTACTGAGCCGGTCAGATTCGGTTAATAAGTTAAAAAAGAATATACCCAACGACTTTATTATTTCTACATCTGGTCCTAACACTGCCAGTTTTGGAGGGTATGCCTACAGAAAATCAGTAGCTCCCTACAACTCATTGTATGGGTATAGTTTTGATATTACCCGTTATGTTCAGGGAATTGTAACCAGGAAAGACAGTTCATTTACCTTACGCTTATCAGCACCTACCAACGACTCATTACTTTATTCAGCTCCTTATCCCAATACTGCATCTTCTTATACCTATTACTTATCTACTGGGTCGGCTAATGATGTGGGTGATGGCAGAGTTAGGCTTGGGGGTGGAACTCATTCAAGGTTTAGAATGCGGTTGAGAATTATTTTTTCACGCATCTGATCTTTATAACTGATTATCATATATTTGCACCCATTAAAATTTAAACCACATGTCTTATTTGTTTACTTCCGAGAGTGTTTCTGAAGGACATCCGGATAAAGTTGCCGACCAGATTTCTGATGCTTTGATTGATAATTTCCTTGCTTTTGATGCACAGTCCAAAGTTGCCTGCGAAACGCTGGTGACTACCGGTCAGGTTATTTTAGCGGGTGAAGTTAAATCCAAAGCCTATTTGGATGTTCAGGAAATTGCACGTGGTGTTATCCGTAAAATCGGTTATACCAAGAGTGAATATATGTT
>CALRUV010000334.1:0-3062 GCA_943371455.1 Chitinophaga pinensis
TTGAGAAGTTTAAGTACCACCGCATTTCCACATCTTGCCTCCTGCCACAATAACCAGGATACCAAGGGATTCAAAAACACATTCATTCAATATATTTCATGGGCATATATGCTCTATATCCCGGCCCTTATCTTTTGTTTCATTTTTGCTGAATTTATTGTGGTCATACTAGGTGGAAATTCCTATATAGACACAGCATCTATATTCAGGGTATTTGTTTTGTATGCTTTATTACTTCCGGCAGACAGGTTAACAGGTATTAGCCTGGATGCGCTGCAAATGCCATCCAGAAACTTCCAAAAAGTATTTATAATGGCAACTGTAAATATTGTAGGGGATCTGTTGGCTATTTATTACACCAATGATTTGGCATGGGTTGCTTTTGCTTCTGTATTAAACGCATTAACAGGTGCTGTTTTAGGTTGGTGGATGTTAGAAAAAACAGGCATAATGGCTCCCGGAAAAATAATTTCGGACATCTATCTCTATTGCGCTGATTTTATCACAAAGGCCCTTCAGAAAATAAAAAAGTTATGATCTGCTAAAATGGAAAATAATTTATTTTTTTATACTAATCGTGATACGATAAACAGAAACTGGATCCTCCCTTCACTGCTTATTGCCATATTTCTTGGCTGGCTGATTGCAGCCAATGGTATGAATTTTAATATTTTACTTATCACGCTACCATTTATTGTATTTTTTTTGTTGTTGGTTTTTTTGAAACCGAAAATGGGGTTGGTATTTTTTATTTTTTATTGTTTTATTATACCCGGATTAGGAAGGCATATTCAAGGTCCGCAATTTGGTTTGGGACAAGATGCTCTTTTGTTACTCACATGGTTGGGAGTAGTCTTTCATAGAAGTGGAAAATTTAAGGGGCGGCATTTACATAACGACTTAGTTTGGCTTGCCCTGGTTTGGTGCCTTATTACAATTTTACAAATAGGCAACCCTGAAAGACCCAGTATTACCGGTTGGCTTTACGAAATGAGATCCGCAACATTGTATTGGGTTTTAACTGTTCCGCTCGCATTCCTGGTCTTCAACAAAAAATCAGACATTGACCTGTTTTTACAAATGATCATCATCTTTTCATTGATTGGCGCATTATATGGTATGAAACAATTGTATTTCGGGATTGATTTGGCTGAAAAAAGATGGTTGGATGAGGGTGCTGCGAAAACGCACTTATTATTTGGCAAGTTGCGTATATTTTCATTTTATACAGAAGCCGGCCAATTTGGTGCATCACAGGCACAACTTTCTATTATGTGTTTCATTCTTGCGATTGGGCCTCACAGTTTTCTTAAAAAAATTCTTTATTTTATTATTGCCCTGGTATTATTTTATGGCATGCTAATTTCAGGAACCAGGGGAGCTTTGATGGCATTTGCAGGAGGTGGATTTGTATTTCTTGTTTTGAGCAAACAAGTGAAAATACTTTTGCTGGGAACGCTGGTGGGTATGGCTTTTTTTGGGGTATTAAAATTCACTTCTATTGGCAGTTCAAATGCAGAAATATCCAGATTGAGAACAGCATTAGATCCAAAAGATGCTTCCTTTCAAGTAAGGCTAGCCAACCAGAAAATCATCCGTGATTATCTTTCTTCAAAACCTCTTGGTGCTGGTGTAGGGGCATCAGGAATGTGGGGGGTAAAATACAACAAGGATAAATTTATAGCCCAGGTACCACCGGATAGCCTTTATGTAAAAATTTGGGTTATGTATGGTATCATTGGATTGATTCTCTGGATGGGTATCATGTTTTATATCACAGGAAAATGTGCGGGGATCATATGGCAAACAAGGGACCCTGTTCTAAAAAACAAATTATCAGCAATCTGCGGTGGTGCTACCGGGATTCTCCTTTGTAGTTATGGTAATGAAGTGATGAATCAAATGCCTTCTTCTGTTATTGTTTATGTAAGTTGGGTACTAATATGGCTGAGCCCCAGGTGGGACATACCGATGACCCAAACAAAAATTGCAGCATGAGCCATCCATTAGTATCATTCATAACAGTCAATTATAACACACCCGAAGTAACTGCGGCTTTTTTGCAATCATTGTCATTACTTAATTATCCAAATTGGGAAGTAATTGTAGTGGATAATGCATCCCCTACCCAATCTTCTGATGTATTAAAAAAAGTATTCCCTTTTATTACTCATATCAGTTCACCCGTAAACCTTGGCTTTGCCGGGGGTAATAATTTAGGGATTCATTATGCAAAAGGTGAATTAATATTTTTAGTAAATAACGATACGGAACTAACTCCAGATTTAGTAACAGGTCTTGTGAATTTTATGCAGGAAAATCCATTATGTGGCATTGCCTGCCCTAAGATCAAATATTTTTACCAACCTGATACCATACAGTACGCAGGAGCCATTGGATTGCACCCATTAACCAGTCGCAGCACAGATATTGGTTATCTTGCAAAAGATACGGGTCAATATAACGACCAACGGATTACTGATTTACCCAATGGAGCCGCTATGATGTTAAGAAGTAAAGACATACAAAAAGTTGGGCTCATGAGTGAAATGTTTTTTCTCTATTATGAAGAACTGGATTGGGCAGCCAGGTTTAAGCATGCTGGTTTTACAGTTAACTATGTAGGTAATGTAGAAATTTTTCATAAGGAATCGGTATCTACCGGAAAAAATTCTGCAATTAAAACCTATTATATTTACCGTAATAGGTTATTATATATTAGAAGAAATTATACCGGCATTAAATGGTTGGTTGCTGCTACTTTTTTTATAGGTATTTCCAGTTCAGTGCATATCATGAAACACCTATTAAAAAAAGAATATGCGCATGCAAAATCCATTTGGAAGGCATTGATCTGGAATATTACCCATTCATCTAAGAAGGAACCGGTACCTAATTCTGCAAGTATTATAGATCAATTAATTATTAACTAAATGAAATGGCGATGTTACAAAATATAAGTTCCATTATTCAATACTTTCTTTTAAGTTATCTTATTATTCAGGTGTTGTACCTGTTACTCTTTTCTATTGCAGGAAAATTGGCAGCAAAAGAAAAATTCA
>CALRUV010000335.1:0-3053 GCA_943371455.1 Chitinophaga pinensis
AACCTCTGTTTCTCAGTGTCTCTGTGTTAAAAGAAAATATTCATTCATATGTAAGTTTTATTCAACACGGAGACACAAAAGCACAGAGTTACACAGAGTAAAATCGAAGACTATGAAGCGTTTATTATGGAGTTTGTTTTGTTTGTTGATCACTTACGGAATAAGTGCACAGCCCTTCAACAGAGACTTGCTGAGCAAGTTTAGTTTGCAGGACATCAGCAATGCCATTATCCCCCAAGACCAGTGGAAACCTTATCCCACCAGCTCCGCAGAATGGAAAGCTGCATTGCCGGATTCGATGTTAACGAAGTTGATCAGGAATGGTGAAATGGCTTTGCCCAAACCTTTTATGCCCATCAGTGCCACAGTAGCCATGGCTTATGCCCGAACTGGTGATCGGGATCAATACCAGAAAGAATCTTTTTCCAAAAGAAACCAATTGATGGACCTTGTTTTAGCAGAATCCATTGAAGGTAAAGGACGTTTTACAGAAGCCATCATGAATGGTGTTTGGAGCATTTGTGAAGAAACTTATTGGGGAGTGGCGGCACATTTAGGTACACAGAAAGCTGGTAGTGGATTGCCAGATGTTGAAGATATTACCCTGGATCTTTTTTCAGCAGAAACAGGTGCTGTGTTAGCACTCACAGATTATTTCGCAGGACCAGCCTTAGAAAAGCTCTCAAAACTCATCAGGCCGCGTATTTATTATGAAGTGAACAGGCGGATATTTATTCCGATGGAAACAGATTGGAAGCGTTATGGTTATTTAGGAGGCGGCAAACGCAACGTTTCTGTTAATAACTGGAACCCCTGGATCATTAGCAACTGGATGGCCTGTAACTTATTGTTAGAGAAAAATGTTTCGAGAAGAAATAAAATGGTACAGCAACAGTTATCATTGATAGATCTGTATATCAATGGACTTGGTAATGATGGCGCAACAGATGAAGGACCCAGTTATTGGTTTGCAGCAGGTGGCTGTTTGTTTGATGCTTTAACGATACTGGATAAAGCATCTAATGGAAAACTAGCCATTTACAAAGAGCCGATCATTCAAAAAATGGGTGCTTATATTTACCAAACTCATATTCAGGGACCTTATTTCATCAATGTAGCAGATGCCTCACCAACCATAACACCCAATGGTCTGATGTTGTATCGCTTTGGTAAAGCAGTGAAGGACGAACAGATGCAATTATTTGGTAGTTGGGCATACCATACTTATGCCCTTCCAAGATCGCCGGTAGAACAGTTTACCAGAACCAGAAGTTTATTTGATCTGTTAAGTTTTAAAGAATGTGCGGCCTATCCTGGTAAAGAAGTGTTGGTTAAAGATGTTTGGATGCCGGATATTCAGTTGATGGCTGCCCGATTAGATAATGGCTTGTACCTTGCATCACATGCGGGACATAATGGAGAAAGCCATAACCACAATGATGTAGGCGATATTTTGGTGTATGATGAAGGCTACCCGGTTATTATTGATGTAGGTGCAGGAACTTATACTTCCAAAACCTTTAGCAGTAAAAGATATGAGCTCTGGTTCAATACTTCTTCCTACCATAATCTGCCAACCATCAATGGTAAGGATCAATTTCCCGGAAAAAATTATGGGGCGAAGGATGTTAGCTATTCGGTGAATGAGCAGTCTGCAAAATTTAATATGGATATTGCGAAAGCCTGGGGCGAAGATGCAGGAATACAGTACTGGAAGCGTTCTATAGCGGTAGATAGAACTAAAGGAATCCATGTATCAGACGAATATTTACTTACTAAAAAACCAGCTTCCTTAACACAATCTTTCATGACCACTTGTGCCGTTAATACAGATCAGCCGGGAAGATTGGTTTTTGAAGAGCCCAATGGTAAAAAGGTTTTTCTTGATTTTGATGCCACACAGTTTAAAGCAAGTAAAGAAAAAGTAGTACTGAAGAATCCGGAGGATGCGAAGTTTGCCAATACCTGGCAGAATCGGGATATTTATCGGGTGTTGTTAACTAATGTCAGCTTGAAAGAGCAGGGGAATTTTGAGTATCTAATCTCAAAATAAAGCCACAGATTACACAGATTATTTGTAAATCTAAATCTGTGTAATCTGTGGCAAAAATGCTAATCTGGAAGTAATCTCAACATAATATTTTTAAATTGTACTATGCTATTTGGATCATGCCCCTGTAAGGCAAAGGTTCCGTTAGTGATAAGTCTTTGTTCATTTCCCTTTCCACGTTTTACATCATCTGGCTCTGTATATTCCACTACTATTTTATCATTCACTTTAATGATCACATGTTTGCCCTCCACTCTAATGGTCTCTGTGAACCAAACATAATCATCCACCAGTTTTTCCCTGATATCATTCATCCCATATAAACTTCCGGTTCTTCTCCAATCAACATGCGAATTATTGATTTGTACTTCATAGCCTTTTACCGGCCAGCTTTTTTCCTGGTATGCCGTATGAAAATAAATGCCTGAATTGGAGCCGGGATAGGTTCTTAGTTCCACTTTTAATTCAAAGTTTTTAAATTGGTGGTTATTCACTGGACCATCATAAAATAAATGAGCTGTTTTTCCATGTGCAATGATCATACCGCTATCCACCGAAAAAGTTTCGGCATTCGCACCAACTTTCCAGTTGTTCAGCGACTTTCCATCAAATAAGGAGATCCATTTTTCAGAACCGGAATCTTGGGCATGGGCAATTGCAAAAAGCATGAACATGCCTAAAGAACTAATGATCGATTTCATAATCTTTATTTTTTCATGTCAGTATGAATCTAATGAAAAATAAGGAAATGCGATAGGGTAAATATTTTCAATGGTTCAAGCAGCAATATTTGATATTGGGAGTCGGGATTTGCTCAATCCAAAGTATTGTTTATCATTGTAATACTAATAGCTAAAGATCATGGGTGATATCAATATTGTTGTGGTTGATTCGGGTTCTGTTTATATAGAAAAACTGAATCATCGTTTGCACCATGAATTACCCTGTAATTTTCACTATCATGAAGTTTTGCAGTTAGGTAACGGTTATCAGCGATCTTTGC
>CALRUV010000336.1:0-3007 GCA_943371455.1 Chitinophaga pinensis
ATAAAGATTATGGGTGATATGGATCAACTGTTCACCAAAACTCATTTCATCTGCAACTGGTTTAAAAGAATACAAAGTATCCGGCATAAGTTTAGCTATGGCCAGGGTATAATCTTTGGCATTTTTCATTTTCTGCAAATGGCTTTGAATAAGTTTCTCTGATTGACCAAATGCTGTAAAAAATTGCGAAAGAAAAAGAATGACAAGGATCCTTTTATATGTCATAAGTATAATTTCAGAAGGTTGAAAATAACTAATTTTAGCGGATAATGCTGATATCATATTCCTAATATCACACGACTAGTAAGGCAGCTTCTGAAACCGTTTACTTCCCACTCCTCTTAATAGGCTTGCCATACTTTTTCTTCATCACATCTTTCCTACTTACTTTAACATTTACCTTACTGTTCTTCGCGGATTTTGCATGAAATGCAGGGCCGGCTTCCGACTTTTTTTTGGGTTTTACCTGGATGATCTTCATAAACACTTTCGGTTTTTCATCATCCGTCAAAACATCCGATATTACCAGGTTTACAGGCAAATCCAACATAGGCACCTGGTATTTCATCAGCGATTCTATGGCTTCTAGTGCAGGCTTTTCTGCTTTTGTAATAAAAGTGATGGCAATTCCTTTTTTGTCGAACCTGCCCGTACGACCAATTCGATGAATATAGTTTTCTGGTACATCCGGGGTGTCGAAATTGATCACATGTGTTACTTCAGCGATGTCAATACCTCTTGCTACAATATCTGTTGCAATGATAAAGCGGTAATTGCCTTCCTTAAATTGTTTCACCGTATTGAAACGATGGTTTTGTTCTTTGTTGGAATGTATCACCCCTACTGTACCTAGAAATTTTTCATTGAGTTGTTCATACAATTCATCGGCTAGTTTTTTGGTTGCAGCGAACACCAGTACTTTTGTCATTTCCGGATCTTCAGTCAATAACAATTCCAATAAATTCACCTTTGTATAGAAATTTGGAACAGCATAACCCTTTTGGATAATATTTTCCAAAGGTGTGCCTGTAGGCGCAGCTTCCACTCTTACGGGATCGTTGAAGTAATCATCCATCAAGGCTTCCACCTCTTCTGTAATGGTTGCAGAAAAGAGTAAGTTCTGTCGTTTTGCTGGTAACAGATCCAATATGTTTTTTATCTGTGTACGAAATCCAAGATTGAGCATTTCATCCATTTCATCAATCACCAGTTTTTTGATCGTCTTTGTTTTAAAAGCGCCGTTCATGGCAAGGTCGAATAACCTGCCCGGGGTAGCTACTAACACATCCACTCCTTTTGCTACTTCTAATTGTTGGGTATTGATATTGGCACCGCCATACACACCAACAACAATCAGGTTCATATAAGTGGTTAATGCCTTTACAGATTCTACTACTTGCACTACCAGTTCCCTTGTTGGAACGATTACTAGGATCTGAGGCGATTTGTCTTTGCTGAATTTCCACTGGCGCAAACAGGGCAAGAGGTAGGCAAATGTTTTACCGGTTCCCGTTTGTGCGATACCGCAAATATCTCTACCCGACATAGCAATTGGAAAAACCTTGTGCTGAATGGTGGTTGGATGGATATATCCCAACTCGTCTAATGCAGTAAGTAAGGGCGTATTTAAATTCAAATCATCAAATGTCATAAACTGGTATAAGCTGCAAAGGTAGTTTTTAATTATTGGGGGACTAAATGATCACAAAAATGGCACTTATTGGACCAATTATCCTGGTTCATTTGAACACATCCCTTTTCTTAGTCATTGTTAATCTTATCGTCTTCTTTTACAGATACCAAAAAGCCCTTCAAAAAGAAGAGCTTTTCTTGGTTTAACCTTATGGATATTGGATTTAACTCAGGGCAAGCCCTGTAAAAGGAAAAACTATATCAGTTATTTTTTATCATTAATTTCCTTTAAATATGACAAAATTCAAAACAATACTTTCAGACAAATTACCGCCGCTATAATTGTATAAGGTAAGGGTAAAAGTTCCGTCAGTTACACCATCTACCTGAACCACATACCTACCGGTAGAAGCACCTGATGCAATGGAAACAAAAGGAACATCATTAGCTTTAACCACTGAATTATTCACAACAAATGTAACATCAGAACCGCCATTCAGCCTGGCACCATTCATGGTAATTTTTCCTGAAAAGGCGTTGATAGTTACAGCAGTAGATTTATTGGTTAGCTGGGTAACGGTGCTGCCATTGCTGGTATAACCTATGCCCTTTGAAGTAGTTGCCGCGGAGGCATTGAGACCAGCAGTTGCATTGATGGTTCCACCGCTATTCACATCACCAGTAACAGTTACTTCAGTTAAGGTTCCCAGAGATGTAAGAGATGAATTCAGAATATTTGATGCAAGTGTAGTGCCTGTTAAAGAAGTTCCGGCAGGTGTTGCAGCAGCAACTGCACCAGTAACGAAAGCTGTTGTTGCAATTTGTGTATTATTGGTTCCGGCTAATGCCGTAGGTGCAGAGGGTATCCCTGTTAATGCCGGAGAAAGTAGTGGTGCTTTTACGCCCAACATCAAGGCCGTATCTGAAATTTTTAACCGGTTTGCAAGCATGGAAGCAGTGTCTAGATATTTCATAGACTGACCTGTTTTAGCATAACCAGTAAGCATGGTGGCTGTGTCAGAAGTTTTTATTCGATTTGCTAACATCAATGAGCTATCTGATATTTTCAATCGATTCGAAAGCATCAAACTGGTATCAGAAATTTTTAAACGGTTTGATAACATTAAAGTAGTATCTGAGTATTTAACTGATTGACCGCTTTTTGCATAACCAGCAAGCATGGTAGCAGAATCTGAAATCTTTAATCGATTAGATAGCATCAATGCAGTATCTGAATATTGAACTGATTGACCGCTCTTTGCATAACCTGCAAGCATTGTAGAAGAATCAGAAATCTTAAGGCGATTAGAGATCATCAATGCTGTATCAGCATATTGAACTGATTGGCCTGTTTTTGAATAGCCAGTAAACATAG
>CALRUV010000337.1:0-3005 GCA_943371455.1 Chitinophaga pinensis
GTGTTGATCTTAACACCCACCAGAGAATTGGCCATTCAAATTGATGAGAGCTTTGCAGCTTATGGAAAAAATTTGAACCTCAAACACCTGGTTATTTTTGGCGGCGTATCGCAACAACCACAAACCAACGCCTTACGCAATGGTGTAGATATTCTTATCGCAACACCGGGTAGATTATTAGACCTGATTGACCAACGTTTTATCAATATCTCCCAACTGGAGATCCTGGTATTAGACGAGGCAGACCGTATGCTGGATATGGGTTTTATACATGATGTAAAAAAGATCATCACAAAAGTGCCTGCTAAAAGACAAACCCTTTTCTTCTCGGCAACTATGCCAGCAGAAATTGCCAAATTGTCGAGCACCATTTTAACCAATCCATCCAAAGTTGAAGTTACACCCGTTTCATCAACAGCTGAAACCATTCAGCAATCGATGTATTTCGTGGATAAAGAAAACAAAAAACATTTATTGATCCATTTATTGAAAGACAAAGCCATTCAAAGTGCTTTGGTTTTTACACGCACCAAACATGGCGCAGATAAAGTGGTGAAAGAATTATGCAGGGTAGGCATTGGTGCCGAAGCCATCCATGGCAATAAATCACAGAATGCCCGTCAGCGTGCATTGAGTAATTTCAAAACGGGGCATACCAGGGTTCTGGTGGCAACAGATATTGCTGCCAGGGGTATTGATGTTGATAATCTATCGCATGTGATCAATTTTGAACTACCCAATATTCCTGAAACCTATGTTCACCGAATTGGCAGAACAGGTCGTGCAGGTGCCAGTGGAATCGCTTTCTCATTTTGTGATGCAGAAGAAAAAGAATTTTTAAGAGACATTCAAAAGCTCATCAGCAGTTCTGTTCCTGTTGTAATGGAACATCCTTATGCGATGAGTGATATTTCTTTAACCTCCTTTAAACCAACGCCTCCAAGGCCGGTGCAAAGACAGGGACAATTTAAAGAAAGAAGGTCATTCAGAGGGGGCGACCCGAGAAGATATTCCGGCAACCAGCAATCCAGCCGCAGTTAAACAAAAAGCGCTTCAGAAAATCTGAAGCGCTTTTTTTATACTACCCTAAAACCCAAAATCGAATTATCGAACGTCTACCACTCTTTTGATTCCATAACTCCTGTTCAAAGTAAAGCCCAGACAGAAATTACCTTTTGCAAAATTACTGGTATTGGCACTCAACTGCTGTATATTGGTAGCAGCAGTAGTACTGGTAACATAAAATTGAAAAATGTGTCCGCCTGTATCCCAATCCACGCCTAAAGAAATAATATCCGGTACATAATTTAAAGCAGAAGCACTTTCATCCATCAGGTTTTTATAACCATTCAGCTGGCGGGAATATTCAAAAGTGATGGCTGTTTTATCTGATAATTTATACCTGCCTCCCAAACCAATATTGAAAATATTATTAGTGTTATTAAAGCCGTATGGCACAAAATTGAGGTGAATGTAGGATGGCGTTAACTGCAAAGACAATGCATCATTGAATTTCCGAGCAATGAGTAATTGATGCAAATAACTAAACCTATTCCAAAGTAAATCATCAGGACTGGGACCTTCAGCAACATCTACATTTGCCAGAGCCATATAATCCAGTGTTACCGGCATATTCTTAACCCCTGTTTGTTGCTTCAATAACCTGAATTTTGCCCAGGTTTCATACCTGGCATTACCTGTTAAGGCAAAGCCCAGGTTCATCCAGTCATGCGTAGAATAATCAAAAGAGAGATAAGTAGTAGCAACTCCGGAGTTAAATCCAAAGAACTGACCAAGGTTTGCCAATCCTTTTCCTTCATTCCAGAGATAGCCAAAATGGTGGCTAACCATAAACTGTAAATTTCCTTTTCCGGTCATCTCTACACTTTGCATGTTGATGATACGGGTAGCCTTAAAAGTAGCTGTGGTAAGGTTCTTTTTTACTTTGGAAGCATCCTCTTTTTCCAGATCACCCAGCAGGTCATCTTGTGCTGAAATATGCATTACCATACCGCAGGTAAACAGGAGGGATATAAATATTTTTTTCATAATCTTTCTATTATAAGATTAATTTAATTGGAACTTAATGGTTGCTATCAGAGGGGTTTCATCTGATAATTTTGGTTTCACGATAGAAGGGATATCAATTTTGTAATCTTCTGCTTTAATCTTAAATACACAGTTAAATGTGGCTGTCTTTCCTTTTACTTCCAGCTTTACCGGTGAATTAAAAATTTTTGTTACACCATGCATAGTAACTTGACCCTCAGATGTTAAATTATAAATACCATCCTTGGTTAACTGGTCTTTATTAAACCCTGATAGCTTTCCTTTATATGTTGCATTAGGAAACTTATCTGAATGAAGGTAGTTCTCATTAAAATGTTCTTCTAGTAATGCATTATTAAAGTGAAAGGTTTTCATTGGAACCAAAAGTGCCACTTCATTTGTTTCAACTTTAAGAACTGCTGTAGCTTCTTTGCTATTGGATGCATAATCTTTGTGAGTCTGATCTTTATTAGGATTAAAGAAGATATAACCATCTCTTGTTTTATAGGTCTGCGAACTTACCAGGTTTGCAAAAAGAAGTAAGGCAGCGGATAATAGGATGATTCTTTTCATATTTGAATTTTTAGGCGTTTTTAATTAAATTATTGTGGCATACCCTGAGCAATCCAAGCGAGAAATGTACCGGTAGTTGCACCATCCAGGCTAATGGGTCCGCCTTTGTGTCCGGAACTTCCTGCACTGGCCATTATTTTACTCATCGCATCTTTGTCTGCTACCATTTTTGCATAATCGAGTGTTGCGGCAATACCGCCATGGCAGGCACTTCCTTTACAAACTGTTTTATACAGTGGCACTATATGAACACCATATGAAACAGGACCGGTAATGGGTGGCGCTACATAGTTGTCTTTGGCACCTTGTGCAATCCAGGCCTTAATGATGGCTGTTTGAGAAGGGCTAAAATAAATGCCACCTTCTGCAGGGTGATCTTTACC